>CAYXNU010000217.1:0-1305 GCA_964466485.1 uncultured Ruminococcus sp. | reverse complement strand
AATGCTTTCTTGAATCTTAAAGTGTTTAGGGATACCGTTTTCAACCATTAGATTAACATCCCCTTGAACTAATGGCAAAAAGTACTTGATAGCCTCATCCTTGACGTTGTTGGAGTATTCGTTAATCCACTGTGTTGGGAAGAACTTTTCTTTGTTGGCAATCTCTTTGGCTGGGACGGTTTCTATTCTAATAGAGTAAGGAACATCGCTAACACGCTTGAATATTGCCACCTTGCCAGTTTCACCCCTTAGAGAGGCTTTTACTCCCATCTCCCCGATTAGTACAGCCTCGTCTATATCCGTCTTTGAACACAAGTGAGAAGAACACCTTTGCATAACGTTTAGCTCGATAGAACGCACCTTGCAATGCAAGTTTTCACGCACGATATTTTCTAAGCGTTTGCCTACCCCCGATAGATACTTATGCCCAAAGTTATCGAATAGCACTTCACTAGAAGTATCTTCCGGTAGGTTAATGCCCTCAGATACCGCTATAATAACCGCTTTATGTTTAGCTTGTTCATCTCTTACATCCTCTAGGAACTTTTCCATGGAGAACTTGCCCTCTGGAAGATATATCAAGTGGGGAGCGATTTCGCCATTGGCTCTTAAGATACAAGTGGATGCCGTTAGCCAACCCGCATGACGACCCATAATCTCTATAATGGTAACACTATCTATACTATACACAGAACTATCACGGATGATTTCTTGTACTGTAGTGCTAACGTACTTAACCGCCGAACCGAATCCAGGGGTGTGGTCTGTACAGCATAGGTCATTATCGATAGTTTTTGGTATGCCGATAACTTTAATGTCTATACCTTTTTCAATCATATAGTTAGATAGCTTTTCTACAGTGTCCATAGAATCGTTACCGCCAATGTAGAAGAACGCACCTATACGTCTTTTCTGTAGATTTTCTACAATCTTTTTGTAGGTTTCCTCATCATCTGTAGAAGACTTTAGTTTATATCTACATGAACCTAACACCGTAGATGGTGTCTGCTTTAAAAGTTCGATATCTTCATTGGTAGTAATAAACCTCTTTAAATCTATAAAGTTATCGTTGATTACTCCCTCGATACCGTTTATAGAGCCGAATACGGCATCTATCTCTTTGTTGCGAAGTGCCTCTGTAAATACGCCTACTAATGAGCCATTGATGGCACAAGTAGGTCCACCAGATTGTGCTACTGCTATATTCATCATAAAAATCTAACCCCTTTAAGATGTATTTTTATTTATGCTTAAATTATATCACATCTACGAATTTTTTTCAATAACGTAAAGCATTTTTGTAAT
>CAYXNU010000216.1:0-2864 GCA_964466485.1 uncultured Ruminococcus sp. | reverse complement strand
ACCTCATGCTTTAAGCCTAAAGCTAGTAGAACGTGTGATGGGTCTAGAGAGCCAGAAGTACAAGCAGAACCACTAGAAGCACATATGCCATTGTAGTCTAACATAAGTAGTAAGCTTTCGCCCTCTACTCCCTCTATGGATACGTTGCAGTTACCTGCTAAACGCTTATCTCTGCCACCGTTTAAACGTGTCTTAGGGATAGTTAGTAAGCCGTCTATTAAGCGGTTTCTCTTTTCAGTAATCTTAGCCATTCTTTCTGGGATGTTAGTACAAGCTATTTCCATAGCCTTACCAAAGCCCATAATAGCTGGGATATTCTCAGTACCTGCACGTTTAGAACGCTCTTGAGCGCCACCGTGTATTAGGTTAGGTAGGGCAACACCGTTTCTAACGTATAAAGCACCTATACCCTTTTGAGCGTGTATCTTGTGTCCCGAAATGGATAGCATATCTATGCCCATTTCCTTAACGTTTATATCCACATGACCTACAGCCTGTACAGCATCGGTATGGAAAAGTACTTTCTTTTCCTTGCAAATCTTAGCAATTTCTTCTATAGGTTGGATAGTTCCTATTTCGTTGTTAGCGAACATAATAGATACTATTGCGGTATCCTCACGGATAGCGTCAGCTATATCTTGAGGATTAACGTAACCGTACTCATCTATTGGGACGTAAGTAACTTCAAAGCCTTGCTTTTCTAAAGCTTGACAAGTATGCAATATTGCATGGTGTTCAAAAACGGAAGTGATAATATGCTTTTTGCCCTTAGGAGCTAATCTTTCACAAGTGGACTTTAAAGCCCAGTTGTCAGCCTCTGAACCACAGCTAGTAAAGAATATTTCTGTAGGTTTACAACCTAAGCACTTAGCTACAGTTTCTCTTGACTGTTCCATGCACTTTTGAGCATATCTTCCCATTTCATATATACTGGAGGCATTGCCATAATGTTCTGTAAAGTATGGTAACATAGTGTTTAAAACTTCCTCGGATACCCTAGTAGTAGCGGCATTGTCGGCGTATATAAACCTTTTTTCCATATTAAAACCTTCTTCCAATTAGTTTAAAATACATCTTATTTTGAGAGGTACATTCATGAGATTTCCCACAAATACACCAAATATTATCCTAACGTCAACTATTAAACTTATCTCTTTGAATGACTGCTAACTCGTCACAGCGTTCATTTTCGGGGTGTCCATTGTGACCCTTTACCCAAACCACGGTTACCTTGTGGGTATCTAATAGAGGCACTAGCCTTTGCCATAGGTCGATATTTTTTATCTTACCTTTTCTCCAACCTTTTAGCACCCACGATGTCAACCAGCCCTTTGATATAGGGTCAGCGACGTATCTGCTATCGGTAGTGAGAGTAACGTTGCAAGGCTCTTTAAGTAGTGATAAAGCTTCTATCACAGCGAGTAGTTCCATTCTGTTGTTGGTAGTATTTGGGCTACCCCCTGAAATCTCTTTAGATACACTTTTATATCTTAGGATAGCACCATAGCCACCCGCCCCCGGATTTCCAGAACACGCACCATCTGTAAAAATTTCAACATTTTTCAAGTTTAGTATTCCCACCTTTGTTATTAATAATCAAACGTTAATGATAATTTTATCATACTTTTATAGTATTGTCAACAATGTTTACTACAGTTAACTTATGAACTTTTTTATATGTTTCATGATATTTTTAATTCTATCGAATTAGCGTTAAAAATAAATTGACATATCTACAAAAATATGTTAGAATAGTCTAGTAAACATTCTATAAAGAATTTTTGGAGGTTATTTAATATGTCAAAATTTGCAGTATTAGGCTATGGTGTCGTGGGTTCTGGTGTAGTTGAACTATTCTATACTAATAAAGAAAGTATCATCAATAAGGCTGGTCAATCTATGGATATTAAGTATATCCTAGATATTAGAGAGTTCCCTAATAGTCCATATGCGGATAAGTTTGTTAAAAGCATAGAAACTATACTAAACGACGAAGAAGTCACTGCTGTAGCTGAATGTATGGGTGGTGTACATCCTGCATATGAATTCGTTAAGGCTTGTTTAGAAAAGGGCAAAAGCGTGTCTACTTCTAACAAACAACTAGTTGCTGAAAAAGGTGCAGAGTTACTAAAGGTTGCTAAAGACCACAGCTGTAACTTCTTCTTTGAGGCTAGTGTAGGCGGTGCTATTCCTATCATTAGACCTTTGCACAAGTGCCTTGCAGCAAACGAAATCACAGAAGTTGCGGGTATCTTAAACGGTACTACAAACTTCATACTAACTAAGATGATTAACGAAAACATGGACTTTAACACTGCTCTAACTATGGCTCAAGAGTTGGGCTACGCTGAAAAAGACCCTACCGCCGATGTAGAGGGCGAGGACGCTTGTAGAAAGATTTGTATCATTTCTTCTTTGGTGTATGGCAAACACGTCTACCCAAATAGCGTATATACTAAGGGTATCACTGATATTTCCCTAGAAGACGTAAACTACGTTCAACAATGGGGCGGTGCTATCAAGCTAATAGCTTACGTTAAAAAGCTAGACAACGGTAAGATTATCCCTCTAGTATGCCCTATGCTAGTTAGCAACGATAACTTAATCGCTCATGTAGACGACGTTTTCAACGCTGTTATGGTTTGCGGTAACGGTATCGATAAGACTCTATTCTATGGTAGAGGTGCTGGTAAGTTACCTACTGCTAGTGCTGTCCTAGGCGATATTATCAACGAGGTACAACACAGCGAAACTGTATTATCTCAATATTGGGAAGATACTAACAGCACAGACTTTATCGCAGACTACAAAGAGTTTACTGCCCAAATGTATTTCCGAATCAAGGGTGAGGAAAGCCTTATCCC
>CAYXNU010000215.1:0-2865 GCA_964466485.1 uncultured Ruminococcus sp. | reverse complement strand
ATACACCGCCCTTTAAAACTTAAAGTATAAGAATGGATTGTTAGTAGCGTCCACTAGTAGGATACTACTAAACACAAACAAGAATAGACATATACTAGTCTGTAAGACGTTGCCTACTACTACTTTCACGTTGGAGTCTGTAGAGTTGGCTAACTTCTTTATAGGTTCAAACACTGGGAACGTTAGCACTATTGCACCTATAAACAAGAATACGTTATTCATAAAGGATACCTTTAGTTCACTATCGATAAAGCCCATGCCGTTTAGACCTACCAAAGCTTTAAAGAAAGTTCCTAGTTCGTGAACGTTTTCAAAATAGAATATTCCAAACCCTATGATTATTACTAGCTTGTTGTATATGTGCATAACCACAGTAGGAATCTTCTTGAGTTTCTTTTTGCCTAGCTTAGTTTCTAATAGTATAAATGCTCCAAAGTACAACCCCCATATGATGTAGTTCCAACTAGCACCATGCCACAAGCCTGTACTAAACCACACTAGGAACAAGTTAAAGTACTGGTTTCTATGCCCGAATACTGGCAAGTACAATAGGTAGTCCCTAAAGAAAGTACCTAAAGATATATGCCAACGTTGCCAAAACTCCGCAACGTCACGGCACAAGAACGGGTGCTTAAAGTTTTCGTCAAAGTGAAAACCAAAGATTCTTCCTAAACCTATAGCCATATCCGAATAGCCTGAAAAGTCAAAGTACACTTGCATAGAATAACACACTACAGCATACCATGTGGCTACCGTTGAACAGTACTCTATGCCACCATTTGAAAAGAAAGTATCCACTATAGTGCTTAAGTTGTTGGCTAGTATAACCTTTTTCCCTAAGCCTATAGATACCCTTACTAGCCCCTCTGAAACGTCCGATAGAGTTGTGGTGCGTTCGTCAATCTCTCTCTCTATAACGCTATACCTAACGATAGGCCCTGCTACTAGTTGTGGGAACATAGAAACGTACATCAAAAATTTAAAGTAGTTCTTCTGTACGTCTACAGTTTCCCAGTAGCAATCTACCACATAGGATATAGTTTGGAATGTGTAAAAGCTAATGCCTATAGGCAAAGCTACATCTGGGACGTGCAACCCTAACCCAAACCATGAGTTTAAGTTTTCCACTACGAAACCACTATACTTAAACACCCCTAAAAAGGCTAGGTCTACTATTACAGTACTAGCCATGACTAGTTTAGTCTTGTGTTCGTCGCTCCTAAACTTATCTATCAATCTTCCTGAAAAATAGTTTATGGTAGTGCTTAGTATTAGCAACCAAATGTATGTAGGTTCGCCCCATGCATAAAACACCAAAGAGAGTACTATTACGATAGCATTTTTCCAAACTATACTCTTGCGTATAAAGTACAGTATTACAGCTACAGCCATAAAGCCATAAATAAAAAACAAGTTAGAAAATACCATAATATAATATAACCTCTAAATTAAAATTATAATCGCTATATGGTGTAAAGTTCTATTACCATACAACGATTATATATAATTATACATTCACCATGACGAAACGTCAAGAGCTATACTGTAAATATTTGAAAAATTTTAAAATAAAGCCGTTCCGCAATAAATAATATGCAATAGCATAATTAATTTAGGTATTCCTCTAGGCAGAGGTTTTGGTTGTACATATCAGTAGCGACACTTACACCCACATACCTTATTTGATAAGACCTGTAAGCCTTGTTAGTGTAGCCCTCTTTCCCTTGTGGATACCTAACTATAAAGCCGTACTTATAGCAGTTTTCAGCGACCCATGTAGCCTCAGCAGTGGTATCGAAGTCACTGTTGGCGGTGTTAAGTAGTATGGATAGTCCTGTTTGGCTTTCGGAGTACCCAGCCATATCGAAGTGTTGGTTTGCGTAGTCCTGCCCGAAAGAGTTTACCGCATTTTGATATATAGCGTTTTGGTCTGCATAGGATACATATCCACTAGATATGCTTAAACTCAAGCCCGAATTTGTAGCGTCGGCACACATGGTATCAAAGGCTTGTTGTACCTCTGCTAGTAAACCATACCCCCCACTAGTATCGGACGGTGCATAGCTTTCGGGCAATGGGTGGCTAGTATTTACTAGTAGTATGTTGTTAATGTACGTTGGTTGAACTTCCACCACTTCGGGAGTAGTTTCCTCTACTATGACTATAGGTTGTTCTTCTTCTATAGGTTCAATATTGGGTGCAACGGTCTGTTGGACTTGCACTTGTGTTTGCACTGGGGGTTCTGTCTTTTTGACGGTAACAGTAGTTGGGGCGGGTGTAGTAGATATAGTAAACTCACTAGTAGGGACGTATATAGTACTAGCTTGAACCACTTGCACAACGTTGTTTCCGCCCGACACCGTAATGCTAAACTTAACTACAGCGTCTGGGTTGTTGATAGAAGTTGCCACTACAGTACACATACCGTTTTGTATTCCAGTTATAGAGCCATTCTCATCGACGGTTACAATGGTGTCGTCAGTGCTGTACCATTCTATGGTGCTGTATTCCGAGGGGGTATCGCTAGGTAGCAACGTACACTCTAAAGAGCGTGTTTCGCCCACACCTATTTCTATCTGTGTGTTATCGGATTGTAGTTTGGTAACTACCCTAGGTTGGGTAGTAGTTTCCATAGTTTCGTTGTTCACGATGGTTTCGGTATTGCTATCCAGTTCAGCTGTGTCGAGGTCATCGTCTATGGTTTTGTTTCCACAAGATGTTAGCAAAGTCAACATAGCTAATGTGTAAGCCAATAATTGCTTTTTCATAATATCAAAAAAATCCACTAGGATGTGTGGAACTCCTTTCTAAAAGTTTTATACATCTATGATTATATCACAATTGATTTAAAAAGTAAAATAGTAA
>CAYXNU010000214.1:0-2869 GCA_964466485.1 uncultured Ruminococcus sp. | reverse complement strand
ATGGTGTCTATCATCTTGTTACCGTACTCTTTTAGTGGGTGTGCGATTAGTCCGACTATCGCAGTTAGTAGTATAATGTGGAATATCGAGGCTTGATAGCTAAACCGCAAAAATCCGCTGTTTGGATGTAACTTCGCATCGAATACATACGCAAAGTTCTGTGTAAAAGTCCACAGAATGAAACTAAACATAAACGAGGCTATAGAGCGGTAGAAGTCAGTCTTTATGGTGTACTGGTAGCCTATGAATAGCACTACAAATGCTATGTATATAACTACGTTAGGTCTTACGTTATAGATGTACCGAAACAACGTAGCTAAAGGGATAAACAGCACACCAGCTACTAAACTTATAACCAAAGTAGTTGACACCTTAAACCGCAGTTGGTTTTTCATAGGCAAGTAAGTAGTAAACAGTATAGGAAATATTACGAAAAAACGTATGCTCTGCAATGAAAATTCTTCCATGGGGTTTACTCCTTATCGTCTGTGTTTAGAACGTATTTTGTTGAAAGTGTACTGCTTTCTAATGCATTCTATCTTAAAGCGGTCACGGACTTTTAATAGTATGTCAAATTGATACACTTTAAACGAAAGGTTTAAACTTATGAATAATAAAAAATACTATCGCCTATCGGGTTCGGGGTGCTTAGTGGTGGTACTCTTAGCCGTGATAGTACTGCTAATCGTGGGGGTAACTTTCCTACTAGTGGACTATAATGAGGACTACACTTCCACTACTACCCTTGATGATTCCGAACGTAGAGAGTAATACACTCAAACCAGTGGCGACGGCTCGGATACCGTAACCATAATGCTTTACTTCATAGGTTCGGACTTAGAAACCGAAGACGGCAGTGCTTCTACTAACATCGACGAAATACTCAACGCAAACTATGGCATAGACGAACTCTACCCCGACGATATGCTAGAACTTTCCGAAATATCTCAAGCCCTAAACGATAGCGGCGTTAAGTTTGACTTAATCGGTTTCGATGCTTGTCTTATGGGTACTTTTGGCTACGTTCCCGCTACTTTAAACGACACCGAAGATGTAGAGATTATGCTCTACTGGGACGATGAACAACCCTATGGATATGTGGCAGGGTACAGGCTATATCAAGACGAAAACTCCATCGTGTACTAAGAAGAAAGACAGGCGTTTCTACTAGGGAACACTTTTCTAAAGCCCTTAACGTTATGGATGCTATAGACATATATACTACTGCTAAACTTCACAGTGGTAACAAAAATTCTTCAGATCCAGATGACAAGATTGCACAGATGACTCTTAGCGGTATGCATTATGACAATCCCGAAACATATAAAGACATTACACTAAAGGATGTACTTGGCAAAGTCAAAGAAGGTGACGACTGGAAGTCTACACTTAAAGAGTCTATTGCAGATGCTAAGAGTATATTTACTGGTAAGACTAGAGAAGAAAAAGAAGACATTCATAAAACTGCGTAAACTTAATGTTTGACTAATATTTAACGTGAGTTCGATAAAATAAATTATTTTTGTAGGGAACGCCTATCACATATTATGGTTGCAAGTGCTGTTAGTATTGCTAAAACTTATTCTGAAATACACAAATCCGGAAAAACTGTCAAAAAGTTGGATAAACTCGGACAGGATAAAACATACGAAAACCTCAAAGGTAACGTTGCTAAAGCCAAAAGATTTGAACATCAAGCTAAAGAAAGCATGGGCTGACTTACTAAACTTAGACGGTGTTAAGAAGTTTGAAAACTATAGGGATAATCTCGGTGGAAATCAGAACTTCCGTCTAGTTCTAAGAAGAAATACTGGTGTTGTTTCAGCAGGACGTTTTGCTAATGCCGTTAAAGTATTGGATGCTATCGATATATTCACAATGGCTAAACTACATTCTGGCAATAAAAATTCATCAGCCCCAGAAGACAAACTAACGGAAAATGTTCTTAAGGGTGTAAACTTCAATGAACCATCTAAGTACAAAAATATCACACTAAAAGACATACTCGTTAAAGTCAGTGTGGATGATGGAGATTGGAAAGCTACCCTTAAAAATTCCATTACCGATGCGAATAGTTTACACTTCAAATCCTGTGCTAAAATCGGTAAAACAAGAATGGAGAAAAAAGACGATGTTGCTTAATATTTGTGAAATACTTCCCTTGTATTAGTAACACATATATATAAGAACTCTACATTTTTTGATGATGTAGAGTTCTTTTTATTATAACGCAAATTCGTTAGATTGAAACTTTGTATGGAACGCTAATTGGGCGTTTCATAAGATATAGCATATCCACATATGTATAACGTCTTTTTTTGCAACGGAACGGCGATTCGCCGTTCCCTACAAAAATAATTTATTTTAACACGAATTCGATGAAATGAGCATAGAAAAATAGGCATAGAAATACCATGGGACTTCTATGCCTAAAATCATGATTTTATAGTATGCTTTAAAATTCCTAATCCTAGATTGATAAAAATGCACAGCTATGGTCATTATCTCACTTAAAACCATTGAACTTTTAGAAATTATTTCCTTTAATTTTGATTCATTCTTATTTAAAAGTTTTTTAAGATTTTGTTCATATTCTTTACAGTAGTCATCGATTTCACAAAACATTTTTATTAATTGGTTCATAGAAAAGCCACTCCTTTGTTTAGCTGGTATTGTTTTTTTGTTTACTTTATTATACCATACTTGGAGTGGCTTTTCTATATCATTTTTTCATCGAATTTGCGTTAGTTAGGTTGCATAGAGCAATAGTTACAAGTACGCCAAAATTAAATTTTGACATAAAATCATCTCCTATATATTAGATTTGATATGTTAATATCAAGATAATAATATATATTTAAGTATGTAT
>CAYXNU010000213.1:0-2901 GCA_964466485.1 uncultured Ruminococcus sp. | reverse complement strand
CCCAGTTTTCAGGGTACTTACCGTGAATGTTACCGATACCAGCAGCTAACATAGTAACGCCTAGGTCAGCGATTTGCTTACATTCGTTAGGGTCTGCACATTCGCCCATACCTACAACGCCGTCTTCTTCGCCACCGATAGAGCCAACTTCAGCTTCTAGGGAGATGCCTAGAACGTCACAAGCGTTTACTAAAGCCTTAGTCTTTTCGATGTTTTCTTCGATAGGATAGTGAGAGCCATCAAACATGATTGATGAGAAACCAGCGTTGATGCACTTCTTAGCACCCTCGAAAGAGCCGTGGTCTAGGTGTAGAGCTACTGGTACAGTGATGTTTAGTTCTTCAATCATACCCTTAACCATGCCTACGATAGTCTTGTAACCACACATATACTTACCTGCACCCTCGGATACACCTAGGATTACTGGTGAGTTGTTCTCTTGTGCAGTTAGTAGAATAGCCTTAGTCCATTCAAGGTTGTTAATGTTAAATTGACCTACTGCGTAGTGTCCTTCCATTGCTTTGTTAAGCATTTCTTTAGCTGAAACTAACATTTAAGTTCCTCCTATATAATAAATATGTTGTAGCCTTTTTTATCGTTGAGTAGTAATAGGCTACTAAATACTACTCAAAAATCGTAATATCCGACTTTCTAATTATACCATTGCAGTGTTAATTTGTCAATAGAATAGTTTATAGAAACATAAATTACTAAGTAAAATATTGGTACAATAAACTAGCAAAAATACTATTTTATTGGGTAGAAGTTTATTAAAATAAATCATAGTAAACATATATCTATACTAGGATAATGTTTTACAAAAAAAGTCGATAATAAATATTTTTTTATAGGATTTGTTCCAAAATTTAAGATGGTTATTGACAAAATAAAAAAATAGGTGTATACTTTAAGCATAGAAATCAAGATAAAACCTATATGAATAGTAGGTAATACAAATATAAATAGTTGACTAAACATATTAGAGGCTGTTTAACTTTTTAAGTTAAGCGGTCTTTTTGTTTTAAAGGGGTGATTTTAAGTGGCTTTTAACGTTGCAGTTGCAACCAGTAACGGCAAGGATATAGACTTACATTTCGGTAAGGCTGAAAGTTTACACATATATCAAGTGGAACTAGATGGTTCTTATAGCGAGGTGGAAGTTAGAAATATTAGTGCCGTTGGAGATGATTCCTCTCAAGCCGTTGGGTGCGGTAGTGGTAACGGCTGTGGAAGTGGTTGCGGTGGTGGTGGTTGTCACCCTAGTGGTTATCTACTAGATATTTTAGAAGTTATTAAAGATTGCAAATACATTTTAGCTTTTAAAGTAGGCAACAACATAGAAAAAGGATTAAAAAGGTATAACATTACAGCTTTTTCTATTGATTTATCTATAGATGAGGCTATTCAAAAGATAGTAACCTATGAAAACAGGTTGCTTAAGTTTAAGGGAGGTTTTTAATATGGCTTATAGATTAGACATATCCGATGTGGCTACTAGAGAAAGTCGTCTAGGTTCTATTACTGGCTACTGCGGAGATTTAAACGATTTGGTAACTAAATCACGTTGTGGAACTTTAAAGAATAGGGAGCGTTGCTTTAGTCAGTCGAGTTCTTGTGCATCTGGTTGTGCGATAAGTCAGCTATTGGCAATCCGTGACGTTGCTGTTATATACCATGCACCTGCTGGATGTTCTTACGTTGGTGCGGGTGTAAACGTACTACAAAGACAGTTAGCTTTACACATCAATGCGGAGTATAAGTCTGTAGTAGTCGGCACAGATATGAACGAAAATGATACTATATTCGGTGCATTGAATACCGTCCGTAAGATAGTTAGACAGACTTACGAAAACTATCACCCAAAGGCTATATTTATATCTAGTTCATGTGTTAGTGGTGTTATCGGTGAGGATGTAGACAGTATTATCGATGAGTTAAAAGACGAGTTAGACATTCCAGTAATATCTATCCACTGCGAGGGCTTTAAGTCTAGAATATGGGCATCGGGTTTCGATATCGCAGACCATGCTGTATTAAGCGGTATAGTAAAACCTCCAAAGGAAAAGAGAAACACTATAGTCTTTAAAAACTTCTTTGAGAGTCACCGCCAACAGATTACTGACCTCTTTGGAAAGTTTGGCTATGTGCCACAGTTTATATATTCTAATAGTACTGTAGAAGAACTAGAACACCTCTCAGAAGCTTCCGCTATGGTCTGTATCTGTGGTACTTTAGGTACATACATGGGCAACGGTCTTAATGAATTATACGGAGTGCCTTACGTTAGAACTATCAACCCTATGGGCGTTACAGGTTTTGAAACATGGCTAAGGGCTATCGGTAAGACTATTAACAAGTCCGAAGAAGTAGAAAGCTATCTAGCCGAACAGAGAGCAATATATCTTCCACAGATAGAAGAAGAAAAGAAGGCTCTAAAGGGTCTAAGAGCGGTTATAGGTATGGGTCCGGGTTATACTTACGAAATAGCTAGAGTATTACAAGAACTAGGCATTGAGGTAGTTTGGGCTGCTGCATGGCACTACGACTACAAGTACGATAACGGCGACGTTCCACCAGCACTAAACTACTTACTAGATAACTCTCCTAACAACATTAAGCTATCTGTAGCAGACCAACAAAACTACGAAGTACTAAACATTCTAAATGAGTACAAACCTGACCTATACTTCTCACGTCACCCAGGTTCTACAGTGTGGGCAGTTAAGCAAGGTATCAGTGCGGTATATGTAGCAGACGAATACATGGCTTTCGGTTACGAGGGTACTCTAAGACTTATTAAGGCTATAAAAGACGCTATCACTAACAGAAGTTTCGAGCAAAACCTAGCTAAGAGGACTAAACTTCCTTACACTGACTGGTGGTACACTCAAAACAATGACA
>CAYXNU010000212.1:0-2904 GCA_964466485.1 uncultured Ruminococcus sp. | reverse complement strand
GACATCGTTTCGGGGAGAGGGTTTTCCTTGTCGGGGGTGTATAGCAGTTTAACACACACGTCCCCTTTAGTGACTATCTTTTCAGCGATGTTCTTTACTTCTGTGATGTTCAAGGTAGGCTCGAACTTTAGTACGTTGGCTATGGGCGGTTTAGACTGTGGCACGAAAGTATCTTCTGTAAATATAGCGGTCTTTTCGGTGGATGGCTTAGATATGGTATAGTTTAGGGGTATCTTTTTAAGTTGTATGTTCATGCCAAAAGAGTCGCACACTATGGACTGCTCACTAATGCAAGTAGCCTTAACTTTTAAAGATACAGCCCCCCTAATGTCAAGCCTACGTTTATTTACTACACGGCAGTTTATGTAGTCCACCTTTGGGGAGATTTCTACGTTGGCATGGTTGCAAGGTTTTCCAAACTCCACAGTGCGTGAGTAGTTAGACTTTTGGTGTATACACCTCACTGCCGAATCGTGTTCGCTACAGTACAGCACCCTAACGGATACTACCATCTCATAAGATACCCTATCATCCGAAACGTTTTGGGATACTACTTTGCTACTGCTAATACACTTAATAACCCTAAATATATCTGGGCAGTAGTCGGGGAGTATGCAATCTAGTTCCACTGGCTGTTCGTGAGTTCCCTCAAATACTACTTCGTTGGTAGCGATATTTTCTCTATTAACTTTAAAGTCCATGTTTTACCTCCAAAAATAATAAGTTGTTGTACACAATAAGTATATTAAGCTATATGCCAAAATATTACTAGCAGAGCATTAAGCCTATGATTGTAAAACAAAGTTTTAAGTTTGGTTAATAAAATAAGTTTAATTTGCAAGTACGCTTGAAATATCAAAATAGTAGGGAAGTAGCGTACACACTTTGTACACAATTCACTGTTGAGATAATCATCAAAATTGAAATTTTTGTATATTATACCCCAAAGAGGTATAGTGTATTTGTGAATTATACACAAGTTTTCATAGCGTTCGATTACGGGGAAAATGTTAAAGTTCTATGAATAAAATTGAAAATTCCTTGACTTATTTCAAATTTGAAATTATAATATATGTTGATAATAATGGGATTATGCTCTATATATACCATTATTTGAAAAAAATTTAATATTTGTAAGAGGTGTTATTTATGGAAGAATACGGTTATCTTCTTTCCATCGCAATAATACTATTGAGTACTAAAGTTCTTGGATTACTATCTAAGAAGATTAAATTACCTCAAGTAGTAGGTGCGTTGGTAGCAGGTTTATTAATCGGTCCTGCCTGTTTTAACCTTGTAGAATCCACAGAGTTTATTACCCAACTTTCCGAAATAGGTGTAATAGTTCTAATGTTTGCTGCTGGTCTAGAAACAGACATTAACGAGCTAAAAAAGAGCGGTCTAGCTTCTTTTATAATAGCCGTTTTGGGTGTTGTAGTACCACTGGTAATGGGATTCTTATTGTTCAAGCCTTTCAACGTTCAACCGGATGCAGATGCAACTAAGGTGTTCTACGAAAACCTATTTATGGGTCTAATACTAACAGCAACATCTGTAAGTATTACAGTAGAAACTCTTAAAGAACTCGGAAAGCTTTCAACTAAAGCAGGTAATGCTATCTTAGGTGCGGCTCTAATAGACGATATCCTAGGTATCATAGCATTAACAGTAATTACAAGTCTTGCACCATCAGATGACCCTACTGTTGAAAAGGCAAGTGTTGGAATCGTTCTATTAAAGATTTTAGGTTTCTTCGTATTTGCTATCATAGCAGGATTAGTATTCCACAAGGTTTTTGCTAAGTGGACTGAAAACAGCGAAAAGGATATGCGTAGACACGTTATCACAAGTTTTGTTTTCTGCCTATTAATGTCATTCTGTGCAGAGTACTTCTTTGGTGTAGCTGATATTACTGGTGCTTTTGTAGCAGGTGTTGCTATCTCTGGTACTAAGAGAATCCACTACATTACCAACAGGTTTGAAACACTATCCTACCTATTGCTATCTCCAATATTCTTTGCAAGTATAGGTCTAAAGGTAGAACTTTCTAGCATGAGCGGAACTATTATACTATTCACAGTGCTATTAACTGTAGTAGCATTAATATCTAAGGTAGTAGGCTGTGGCGTAGGTGCTAAGCTATGCAAGTTCACTACAAAGGAGTCTGTTCAAATAGGTGTAGGTATGATTTCTCGTGGTGAGGTTGCTCTAATTATTGCTAACAAGGGTGCTGCTATGGGCTTAATCGATACTGAAAAGTATTTTGGACCTGTAGTAATAATGGTAGTAGTAACCACTGTCGTTACTCCTATACTACTAAAGCTAGTCTTTAAGGATAAGGATGAGCATCACGACGGTAATATGTCTAAGCACTTTGACAAACATATCCAGTTTGAAAAAGATATGCAAGACGTTGCTAAGAACCATTAAAGTCGGTTTTGTAACTCAAAAGTAAATACTTCCCCCACTGTTATCGGTGGGGGTATTTGCATATATTAGGAACTTTTTTATTTAGTGGAGTGGTGGATTGAAATTCCAACATAAAGCATTTATTTTATCGAACAATCAACAGTTGAGTAGTGGGTATATATTTCTTTACAGCACAATGGATATTGTATTCATATATGCATAAAACGGATATACATACACATATTCACATAGAATAGCGAATCGCCGTTCCCTACAGTACAAGGCTTTAGGTTAATATGCATATATTATAATACTTTTAACTTGACATTTAAGCTATAATACACAAACTTTTATTTTGCTATTGACTTTTGATATCTATTATGATATACTAATAAAGCAGTCGGGTTGAAAGACTAAAACTTAAAAAAACTTTACAAATTATATATCGCGGGATGGAGCAGCTAGGTAGCTCGTCGGGCTCATAACCCGAAGGTC
>CAYXNU010000211.1:0-2908 GCA_964466485.1 uncultured Ruminococcus sp. | reverse complement strand
TTCCGTCGACGTTTCACAAGAGAAAGAGATTGACAACTACTACACTTACCACAGTAGCAACGTTGAGGATTGGCACTTATACAGTGATAGCGGTGCAGAAGTCGAGGCGGACGGCTTAACCTACGATTTGAAAGACATACAAGTGGACTTTCAAGCGTATATGACTAAAACCCTAAAGCTTACGTACAATATACTAAATGCACCTTCTAGCGACTTTAACCCTAACTTTAATATGTCCGCTGAGGAGATAGTAGTAGCTTCCTCTGATAGTTCTTTAGAGACTACAGAAGAAATATCTATAGGCTACATAGATATGAACGAGGTAGACTTAAACTACTCCAAAGACTTTGACATTGAGCTACCATCGTCCTATAGGAACATATCGGGTATAGATAAGGTTACAGTTTCGCTAAACTCTAGCGATTACAGTAAAAGAGAGTTTTCTAACTTGACTAACTTTGCTATAGTCAATGCCCCCTCGAATTACGATATTGAACTGGTTTCCGAAAGCTTGACTGTAGAAGTTATAGCACCACAGTACATTATAGATTCTATAAGCCAAGACGATTTCGTGCTAAAGGTGGATTTAAGCAGTGTGCAGATGACTGGAAGTCTATTCCCTGCGACGGTTACAGTACAGTTACCAAACTACCCGAATGCGTGGTGTGTAGGAAAGTATACAGTATCGCTTAGGGCTGTGGAAAAGTCTACGGATACTATAGAGGA
This sequence comes from uncultured Ruminococcus sp., assembly GCA_964466485.1. Classification (GTDB taxonomy): domain Bacteria; phylum Bacillota; class Clostridia; order Oscillospirales; family Ruminococcaceae; genus UBA5884. Next base: position 2,182 of record CAYXNU010000211.1, on the reverse strand, counting down.
TGACAGTGGCAACGAGTCTTAGCTAACTTTAACATAACCAAATAACACCATGCTATATAATAAGTGTGGTGTTAAGTTTTGTATTGACTTTAAAGAATTTTAAAGTTATAATAGTTCTATTAAGTAATTGAAAGGATGAAAGTATGAAAAAGGTTTCTATCGCAAAATTAACCATTTCTATAATGCTTGTATTGTTAATGACATCTTGTACTAGTTTAGAAAGTCGCATAGGCGAAAGCGTTGAGGTTACTACGGAGCAAGTATCGGAAACTACTACAGCCACTACTGAAGATACTACACTCTTAATAGAGTTTAATGATTATACTATTACTGAGAATGATGATGGTACTTTTAACATCACCATAACACAAGAAGCTGTTGAGGATAGGTACTACACCATGTCCCTAATGTATGACGATAGGATAGTAGAATACGTTAGTGGTGACGGCTACTACGAAAGTGCTTATGGCTCATTCGATGAGGAGACTATCGTTACAGATAGCACAGATACCGAGAGCGTTGAGTCTAGTGTTACTACACTCTCTAAAGATGAACTAGAGGCTAGACTTGGCAAAGAGGGTAAATGGGTGCTAAAGAGTACCTCTGAGGGTACGCAATACGTCGAGATTAAGCTTCTCAACAGTTATGGTGACGTATGCACAAAGTATCAGCTTACTTGTATAGTAGATACACATCTAGAGCCACACCTATACTATACCACCATAAACTACTAGCCTTTTAGAAATAGTTATCATAATAGCACACGTTTAGAGCATACTCTTAACTATAGCGTATGCTTACGTTAATACTTACAAGGAGTTGCTTTATATGATATTACTATCTGTAGTTAGTGCGGTGTTGCGAAACCTATTCTTCTATTCTCTACACGTGGAGGGTTTGGGAATGTTCCCGAAACCGCTCTCACCAGACGAAGAATTAGAATGCTTTAAGAGACTCCAGCAAGGCGACGTTAAGGCTAAACACAAGCTTATAGAACACAATCTGCGTTTGGTGGCACACATTATTAAGAAGTATTATTCGCAGTCCATAGAGCAAGATGAGTTAATATCGATAGGCACTATAGGGCTTATCAAGGCGGTATCCACTTTTGACTACACCAAGGGTAGCAAGTTTGCTACGTATGCCAGTAGGTGTATAGAGAATGCTATACGTTGCTAAATGCATTTATACTTACAGTTTTTAGTAGGAAGTGACCATTAGTCTATATGCTATCTAATGGGTGTTAATATAAAAAGTTATCGAGATGGTTAAATAATCATCTCGATTTTATTGTCTTAATGAGACTATCTAAGTATGAGACTTTTTCTTTGTAACTGGCGTTTGAGTGTTCTAAGGTGTGCTTAATTATATCCACAAATAGGGAGTCCATTACACTTTGGAAGACCTCTCTATCTCGTATGGAAACTTCCAACTGTATGGTCTTACGTTTACGCATAAAAAAATCACCAATAGATTATATGGTGACTTTTCTAAAAATATTAACCTTTGTTAGCACGTTCTTCCTTTATAGTATCGGCAATGCCACGCATTATTGTATTTCGAGCCTTTATAGCGTCCTCTTTTTCTAATGGTGGTGTATCTCCTAGAGGGTACTCAATGCCCAAACTTTCGTACTTAGCCTTTCCCATAGTGTGGTATGGTAGCACGTCTAAAGCCTTTAGATTTTTCAAAGTGCCTAAGAACCTACCTAATTGGTATAGATACTCATCATTTTGTGTGACGTTAGGTACTACTACATGGCGAATCCACACGTCTACGTGGTTGTCTCTAAGGTACTCTGCAAAGGCTAAGATGTTCTTATTGGAATGTCCTGTCAAGACTTTATGTTTTTCATCATCGATGTGTTTAATATCTAGCATTACTAGATTGGTATACTGTATCAACTCATCAAACTTAGAAGTATCGTTAGGGGTAAAAGTGATTCCCGAAGTATCCAAGCAAGTGTGTATATTCCTATCCTTACAAGCCTTAAAGAGTTCGATAACAAAGTCTATCTGTAGTAGTGGTTCGCCACCCGTAACCGTGATACCGCCACCTTTCATAAACTCTTTACAAGCTAGGTATTGCTCAATGATATATTCAGCGGTTACTTCTGTACCGCCATTAGTACGCCAAGTGTCTGGGTTGTGACAGTATAGGCAACGCATAGGACATCCTTGCA
>CAYXNU010000210.1:0-2966 GCA_964466485.1 uncultured Ruminococcus sp. | reverse complement strand
CGACGACGTAGCAGTAGTAGAACTATCCAGTTTCCAACTACTTTCCATGAGAAAGTCCCCAGACGTTGCAGTAATTACCAACGTAGCCCCTAACCACTTAGACGTTCACGGTACTATGGAAGAATACATAGACGCTAAGAAAAACTTAATAGCACACCAAAATGCTTTTTCTAAAACCGTTCTAAATCAAGATAACGAAATTACTAACTCTCTATCCGATATGGTTAGAGGTAAACTAATTAAGTTCTCTAGAACTTCTCAAGTAGATTGCGGTGCTTTTCTAGATAGTGACGGCTACCTATGTTATAACGACTATGGCACAATTACTAAAATTATGCACATGAGCCAAATTAGAATCCCAGGTATACACAACGTTGAAAACTATCTAACTGCTATATCTGCCGTTTGGGGAGAAGTTTCCATTAAGAATATAGTACACGTTGCAGAAACTTTCAACGGTGTAGAACACAGAATAGAGTTCGTTCGTGAAATAGATGGCGTTAAATACTACAACGATAGCATAGCTACTAGTCCTACTAGGGTACTTGCTGGATTAAATTCATTCAACCAAAAGCTAATAGTAATTGCTGGTGGATACGATAAGAAAATCCCATTTGAACCACTTGCTAAGCCTGTAAACGAAAAGGTTAAAGATTTAATATTGTTAGGTGTTACCGCTGATAAGATTCAAAAGGCTGTTACTGAATGCCCTGAATATTCTACTAGTGGCTTACAAATCCACAGAGTAAACACCCTAGAGGAAGCTGTTGCCAAAGCTAAAGAGATTGCTCAAAAGGGAGATGTAGTTACACTATCACCTGCCTGTGCAAGTTTCGATATGTACCCTAACTTCGAGGCTAGAGGCATACACTACAAGAACATAGTTAATAGTTTATAATTAAATATTATATCTAATTAATATAGAATAGAAAGGCTTTAAAATGAGTTTAGATATTAAAAATCTACTTAGAGAAGTAACCTCTAAGACAAACATAGGCAACTTTGATGACTCTCTTGAAAACTACCTTTGCAACATATTAAAAGACTACACCAACGATGTATACGTTAAAAACGGCAACGTAATCGCTAACTTTGGAGAACGCAAAGAGGGTAAACCTCATGTACTTTTAGATGCCCACATAGACCAAATAGGCATGATAGTAACTTACATCACAGAGGATGGATTTATTAAAGTTTCAAACGTTGGGGGCTTAGATAGACGTTTACTACCCGCACAAGAGGTTGTTATACACGGCAAAAAAGACATCCTAGGGGTGATAAGTACTCTACCACCACACCTAAAGAGCAATAGTCAAGAAGTTCCTACTATAGATGATATTTGCATAGATACTGGTTATAGCAAATCCGAACTAGACGAGATAGTATCTTTAGGGGACTATATAACCTTTAAAAAAGACTTTTTAGAACTCTTAGGCGATAGAGTTAGTAGCCCATCTTTAGACGATAGGTGCGGAGTAGTAACACTACTAAAAGTTGTAGAAGTTTTACGCAATGAAACTCTAGATTGCTCATATACGGTTATGTTTTCAAATCAAGAAGAAGTTGGGGAACGTGGTGCTTTAATAGGTGCATACGATATCAACCCAGACTACGCTATAGAAGTAGACGTATCCTTTGGGCTAACTAGTAGCGAAAAACCTCACAAGTGTGGAAATTTAGGTGGCGGTGCTATGATAGGCTTTGCTCCTGTACTAGATAGAAATATGTCTAAAGCTATGGTGCAAATAGCTAAAGAACTTAAAGTTCCACACCAAATAGAAGTTATGAACGAGGAAACTGGCACTAATGCCGATAGGTTCTCTGTAACTAGGGGCGGTGTTAAGTCCGTTACGCTATCCATACCATTGAAGTATATGCATACTCCAGTAGAAGTTATAGATATCAATGACATTAGATATACTGCTATATTGATAGTACAATATCTAAAAGAGTTGCATTAAGGAGGGGGCTATCTAAATGTTAGAAAACTTAAAAGATTTATGCCTATTAAATGGCATTTCAGGAGATGAATCTTCTGTTAGAGAGTACATTATCGAACAGATTAAAGACTATGTAGATAGCTATCAAGTAGATAACTTAGGCAACTTAATAGCTTTCAAAAAGGGTAAAAGTTCCACTTCTAAAAAGATATTAGTATCCGCCCATATGGACGAAGTAGGCTTAATAGCTACATATATCAACGTTGATGGCACTATTAATATTAACACTGTTGGCGGTATCAACCCAGATGTTATCATAGGTAGACAAGTTACTGTAAATGGTAAGTATGGCGTAGTTGGTAGTCAAGCGGTGCATAATATACCAGCATCACAGAGGGGCAAAGAGCCTAAGTTGGAAGATATGTATGTGGATATAGGTAGCAGTAGCAAAGAGGAAACTTTAGAGTATGTATCCTTAGGGGATAGCATTAACTTCTACTCTAACTATGAAAAATTTGGCAACGGATACATTAAAAGCAAAGCCCTAGACGATAGAGTAGGTTGTTCTATTATGATAGACTTAATACGTTCCGAACTACCTTTCGATACCTACTTTACTTTTGTAGTACAAGAAGAAGTAGGCTTGAGAGGTTCTAAAGTGGCTAGTTATACAGTAAACCCCGACTATGCTATAGTACTAGAGGGTACTACTGCAGGGGATATTCATGGCTCTGCTGGTGAAAAAAAGGTTTGCACTTTAGATGGTGGTGCTGTAGTATCTTTTATGGATAGAAGAACCATATACGACAAGGAACTATATAACCTATGTTTTGCCATTGCCAAAGAGGATAACATTCCATGCCAAACTAAAACTATGGTTGCGGGTGGCAACGATAGCGGTTCTATACACCTATCTAGGGGTGGTGTTAAGACTATTGCCATATCTGTGCCATGTAGGTATATACATTCGGGTGCTAGTGTTATGAAACTCTCAGACGCTTACGCTTGTGAAAGCCTTGCAAAAAG
>CAYXNU010000209.1:0-2980 GCA_964466485.1 uncultured Ruminococcus sp. | reverse complement strand
CATAGCTAGTGTTCTCTTGAAAGTTTTCATTTTTCAAATCCTCCTAAAAAATTAAGTTGTTTGTCATTCCCTATATTACTATAACTCCAGAGAGGGGCAAAAGGTTGCAAAAAATTTTTGAAAATTTTAAAGTTTGTGAAAAGTATCCAAAAACAGGTTTGATAACTTGTTAATATTAACTAATCAAAAAATGTGGGCATGGAACGGCGTTCTGCCATTCTTTATATGTGAATACGAAAAAATTGTGGAACTTTTAAGAAAAGTCTTGAAATGCTGTGAATAACGTGCTATAATATTAAGTGTAATGCTTTTTAGCATAATTAACTAATAGAAGTGAGGATTTTTAAATGTCTGCGAATATTGTAATAGGTACTCAATGGGGCGATGAAGGTAAAGGTAAGATTATAGATATCTTAGCGTCTAGAGCTGACGTTGTAGTACGTTCACAGGGTGGCAACAATGCGGGTCATACTGTAGTTAGCAATGGTGAAACTTATAAACTTCACCTAATACCATCGGGAATTTTATATCCAAATACACTATGTTTAATTGGTGCTGGTGTAGTCCTAGACCCTAAGGATTTTATAGGTGAGTTGGAATCCCTAAAGGCTAAGGGAATATCTACCGCTAACCTAAAGATAGACCCTAGAGCCCATGTAGTTATGCCATGGCACATCACTTTAGACGGTCTTTCCGAGGCTTTTAGAGGTGGCAAAGATATCGGTACTACTAAGAGGGGTATAGGCCCTACTTACATGGATAAGTACGAAAGATGTGGTATCCGTGTATACGATTTAATCCACCCAGAGTTGCTAAAAGAAAAGGCTCTAGCTACTGGCAAACTAAAGAACAAGATTATTACTGAAGTTTATGGCGGTGAAGCTTTCGACCTAGATAGCGTTATCGCTGAATATACCGAATATGGCAAAACTTTAGCACCTTATGTAGATGACGTATCCGTGCTAACTTACGATGCTAACAAGGACGGCAAAACTATAATGTTTGAGGGCGCTCAAGCTACTCTACTAGATATAGACTTTGGTACATACCCATATGTAACATCTTCCCACCCACTATCTGCGGGTGTATGTGTAGGTACTGGTATAGGTCCTAAGATGATTACTAATATCATAGGTGTTGCAAAGGCTTACACTACTAGAGTTGGTAAAGGTCCATTCCCTACAGAACTAGACGACGAAATAGGCGACACCATTAGAAACAAGGGCGGAGAGTTTGGTACTACTACTGGTAGACCTCGTAGAACTGGTTGGTTCGATGCTGTAATAGTTCGCCACTCTGTAAGAGTTAACGGTTTAGATGGCTTAGCTATTAACAAGTTGGATACTCTTAGTGGTCTAGGTGACTTAAAGGTTTGTGTAGGTTACAAGAAGTCTGACGGCTCTGTTATTAAGAACTTCCCACCTACCCTAGAGGGTCTAGAGGATTGTCAACCTGTATACGAAACTCTTAAGGGCTTTAACGAGGATATCTCCAACTGTAGAACTTTCGAGGAACTCCCTCAAGCTTGTCAAGACTACATTGAGAGATTAGAGGAACTTTGCGAATGTAAAGTTTGCATGGTTGGTGTTGGTCCTGATAGAACTCAAATTATCGAGAGATAGTTTGCTACTTCCACATAGACTATGTGCTACTATGGAACGCTTGACTACGTTAAAGTTAGGCGTTCTAAGTGTATATACGATAGTGTAATTTAACGTTAGTTCGATAATAAAATTTTGCTTTGCAAAATTGCGGAACGCCGTGGGCAGCGTTCCGTACACGGGATAAATTATATAGTGTATGTTAAATTTAAAAAAATCAAGCCATGTACGGAACGTCGCCCACGGCGTTCCGCAATGCGACAGCATGGCGTTATATCGAATTAGCGTTAATTTATCTTTGGTAACTTGCGGAATACCGTTCCGCTGTAAAAAAGTAAAGAATTTAATTTTCAATGAGGTGAAATTTTATGAGCAATAACGATAAATTAGATGGTGTATCTGCACCAATATTAGAAGAAACTACCTTTGACCCCAACGACTTTAAAAAAAAGACACTTGATGACATTTCCGCACCAGTGTTGGAAGATACTACATATACAGCAACTAGTACCAAAAAATCTTTAGCGGATATTTCTGCACCAGTACTAGAAGATACTTTCGTGGCTACTCCTCCCAAAAAGCACTCCCTAGAGGGGGTATCTGCACCTACTTTGGATACCCAAACTCCACAACCTACTAAACCTACTACCCCACAGAGTACCCCTAGCAAAAACTTAGAACAGGTATCCGCACCAGTACTAGAGGCAGAACCAGAAGAACATAAACCTTATGTATCTAAGTACGCTAATGCCGACATAGAACGTGCTAAACAAGAGGGTGCTAAAAAGGCTCATGCTGTGGAAAAACCGGAATTGACCGAAGAAGAAAAGAAGAAAAGCAGAGAAGCTTACAAACAGCTTATGCGTCAAAAAGAAGAAGAAATGGCTCAAAAGGGTGGCAAAATGGTAATACTACTAGTAGTATTAGGACTATTTGCTATGGTGGGTATACACCTATTCGTTACTATGCCTACTTTCGCTGACGAAAGCATTGTGGCTATAGTAGACAAGATTAAAGGTTTCTTGTGGTACTATGATGCTATACTACTAGTATGCTCTTTCTTGATGTTGCCTAAAATCGAGGGCTTTAAGACTTTAGCCTCTTTAGTGTTTGGTATAAATACCCTAGCTACATTAGGCTTAGGGGGGTTCTTGCTATCCCAAATGGAAAGCATAGGCATTAATATAGTATACTTTTTGGTGTCGCTGGTAGCGAGTGGCTTTATAGTGTTCCAGTTATCCTCTAATGAGAACATTGGTAAATACTATGCTAAATCCAAACAGTATTAAGTATTAATAAATCTTTACGGAACGTCACCCATGGCGTTCCGATTTTTTTATTTTTTAATATAAATATATATTTGCCCGTCTGTTTTTTTT
>CAYXNU010000208.1:0-2986 GCA_964466485.1 uncultured Ruminococcus sp. | reverse complement strand
TAAACTTCATTCTACCTGCTGTTGCACCAGTAATTAACGCTGGTGTGATGATTGCAAACATCATTTGGAACGCACAGAATACCATGTTTGGTATGGATGCGTCATCTGTATAGCCATCTGTTAAAGATACTCCATTTAAGAAAGCCCATCTTAAATCGCCTATGATTCCATTGTCGGTAGGGGCAAACGATAAAGAATATCCGAACAAAGCCCACATAACTATTGCTAAACCTATAATAAATACTGATGACATCATGGTGTTGACTACGTTCTTTTTACGAACTAAACCACCATAGAAACACGCTAAACCTGGTGTCATAAAGAATACTAATGCTGAACATATCAACATAAAACCAATATCCCCTGCACTCATAAAAAAATCCTCCTTTAGTAAACCCTGAGCATACTCCATGTGGTACCAAGTATAAACTATGTTCATAAGTTTTGTATAATTACATATTAAACAAAAAAGTGCTATGAGCTTAAGATTGCATTAAAAATCTTAACTCATAGCACCTTTGCTATCGATTGATATTAGTATATACTACTTTTTTTAATTTGTCAATAGAGTTTTTACTTAACTTTTTTAAGTAGCTGATTTTATTTATATTATTTATGCCTAAAAAAACACTTTAGATAATGTATTAAAATATGCAAGTGATATAATTTATCTCAAAATTACATTTAAAAAATAAACTTTTTTGCTTTAAATTTTTTAAAAAGTTAAGGCTGAAATAGCATATCGTTAGGCTTTACAGAAAGTGTTTAGTATGTTATAATTAAATCACATAATAATATACGTTGGTTCGCTATAATGATATATATTGGACAGCGTTAAATTAAAGGAGCGTGTATTTATGAACAATTATTCACCAGCAGATATAATATCTTTTGTGGAGCATAATGACGTTAAGTTTATCAGGTTGGCATTTTGTGATATATTCGGCAGAATGAAAAATATCGCTATACTACCTAATGAATTAAAAAAAGCTTTTAAAGACGGTATACCTTTTGACGTTTCTGCATACTTAGGCAAGGGCTACAATATGGGTCACGAACTTAGACTATTCCCTATAGAGAGTACTCTATCTTTAATGCCATGGCGACCTAAAACTGGTAGTGTAATCCGTTTGCTTTGCGATATCAAAGAGAATGACGGCTCTATGTTTGAGTTAAATCAGCGTGAAAGACTAAGAGTGTATGCTCAACAACTAAAGTACAACGGCTACACTTGTGACGTTAATACAGAATGTGAGTTCTATCTTTTTGAACGTGACGACAACGGCAACCCTACTAAAATCCCTTACGATATGGCTAGTTACTTAGATACCTCACCTATAGATAAGTGTGAAAATATCCGTAGGGAACTTTGTATATCTTTGGAAGAAATGGGGCTATCCCCTAAAACTTCTAGACACAAGTATGGCCCAGGGCAGAACGAAATAGACTTTAAGTGCGACAATATTCTATCTTGTGCGGATAACTTTTCACAGTTTAGAGTGGCTGTTAAAACTATAGCATATCAAAGTGGTTTGTACTGTTCTTTTCAGCCTAAACCTTTAGTAGATAAGACTGGCAGTTCACTATTGATAAATTTAAACGTGTGCAAGAATAATCAAAATATATTTAAGTGCGACAGCGACGGCAATATGTCCACAGTGGGCAACCAGTTTATAGCAGGTATTCTAGACAGACTCCCTGAAATTTCTTGTTTCTTAAATGCCGATACTAACTCATATAACAGACTTAACCAAATAAAAATGGATAACAGTATCCCTAGTATTATTAGGGTGCAACCCGAAGATAGCTCTACAAATAGTGTTGCTTTATGTTCTCCAGACGCTATGTGCAACATATATATAGCACTAAACTTAATACTCCATGCAGGTGTAGAGGGTATAGAACTAAAGAAAGATATCAATAATGTATGTTGTAACAAGTTCTCCGATTTGCCATCGTCTTTAGAAGAAGCTTTGAACATTGCTGAAAATAGCCAGTTTGTAAAGTCTATCATTGGCGAGGAAGCATGGAAAAACTTTAAGTTCAGCTTAGACGAAATTATAGACCTATACAACAGTGCAGAAGATAAGTGTGCCTTTGAAGATGCTATGTATATGAATTATTATGGTTAATGGATTACAGGCTTTGAAAGGTGGGATAGATTTATATGTATATGGAAAAAGCACTCATAGTATCGGGGTCGTCGCAAGGTTTGGATGTGTTAGTAAACTTAGTGGTTCAATCTACTGGAATTAACAACGTTTCTACTGTTGCTAGTGGTGCTGAAACTCGTAGGCTAATTTCTAATACCGATTATGATATTATAGTTATTAATACTTCCCTCACCGATGAGTTTGGACACGAACTTTCTATATACTTGGCAGAACATACTGGTGCAGGTATCGTGTTGGTCTGCAAATCTTCTATAGCTGACGAAATTTCGGAACGTGTTATAGATTATGGCGTTTGTGTAGTCCCTAAACCAGTAAATAAGGCTATGTTCTTTCAAGCTGTTAAGTTGGCTACCGCTACTAGGTCAAGGATTATGGGGTATCAGCGTGAAAACGCTAAACTTCAAGTTAAGTTGGATGAGATAAAAATGGTTAATCGTGCTAAGTGCGTTCTTATGCAGTACCTAAAGCTTACAGAACCTCAAGCACATAGATATATAGAAAAACAGGCTATGGATACCAGAGAAACTAAATTAGAAGTGGCTAAAAGCATTTTACTTAGATATGAACAGTAATACTATAGGGAACGCTCTTGAAAACGTTCCCTATAAACTTTTTTTTGATACAAACTAGCATATTTGAACACCTTTAACAAAAATTTTTAAAGAATTTATCAAAAATTTTTTATATAGTAAAATAAGACCTTTTTTTGGGATATTTGCCTTAAAGTTTGTAAATAGTATATATTTTTTTATCAACATAAAAATAAAAATTTGTATAATATTACGAATAAGAAAAAGGCAAACAGCATTGAG
>CAYXNU010000207.1:0-2991 GCA_964466485.1 uncultured Ruminococcus sp. | reverse complement strand
CAAATGAACTTTATCGATGCAGAACTAAAGCAAGACGTTAATGGCACTTACTATGTAGAGTTCGGTTCAGATGATACTAAGTCTTCTAGAGGTGTTAAGTATCAAGTTGCTATCCCTGCTGACAAGGTAAACGATAAGCTATCTGCTTATGTAAACAAGGAAGTTATCATGGGTATTAGACCTGAAAACATCTCCGATGACCCTAACGTTATCATGTATGCTCAAACTGGTGTTATCAACTGTGACGTTGAAATCACTGAAATGATGGGTGCTGAAACTTATCTATACTTAAACTGTGAGGGTAGTTCTTTAACTGCTAGAGTTGCTCCAACTTCTACAGCTAAGCCACAAGATACTATTCAAGTAGTTCTTGACCCTAACAAGATTCACCTATTCGATAAGGAAAACGAAAAGACTATTATGAACTAATTTATTAGTTTAGTTGCGTGAATATACGGCAATCTCCACTATGCAGTGGAGATTGTTTTTTTATGTATTATTATATATATCGGAACGCCATGCGTTAGCATGAAATTACATCGAATTTGCGTTATTTAAGAGGGGCGTTTTGCCATGCAACTTAAAGTTGCACATACTGTTGGATATATTCTCCATGTGGGGCTAAATAAAAAAATTCATTTGCTACTTAAAGTTGGTTGCATTAGCAGTAAATCTAGTATATAATAAATCTGTTGAGGTAAACTTTATAAAGCATATGGAGATGATAATATTATGAAATTTTCTTATAAACTACAAGAGCTACGAAAAGGTAGCGGAATGTCACAAGAGGAGTTTGCGGAACTTTTAGGAGTTTCAAGGCAGTCTGTATCCAAATGGGAAAGTGGCAAGGGTTATCCCGAAATAGATAAGCTAATATTTATTAGCAACTATTTTAACACCTCCCTAGACTTGCTACTAAAAGACTCCTCCGAGGATGATATACCATCGACATCGACATCAAAAAAAAATATCAAAAGTACCAAAAAGACGAAATCTCATATAAGCCTAACTAAACCACAGGATACCCCAAAATACACCAGTGACCCCCTGCCCGAACCTAATCCCGTATACAGTAGCACCCCCGAAACTGGACAGCAAAGCTATCCATTAAGGAGTGTTAGGGTAGCATCTAGTAGTCAAGTTAGACCGATAAAAAAGCATATATTCGGGAATAAAAAGCTATCTAAAAAAGGGATAATTACTCTAGCGGTTGCTTGTGGCATATTAGCATCGGGAGTGGTAGCAATAGCCCTAGTAATAGGCTTAGCAGGTGTTACCTATACTGCACCATATATAGCAGATGAGATGACTTCAGTCGGCGAGGTATACTATGACGACTACTACGAAACGTATGGCACACCCTCATGGGAAGACTTGTACGATGGCGAAATAGATTCCGAGGACGAGCAGAACATCCTAAACACTATGCTAAACGATGAGCAATCCATACTAATGGATAGCGATAGAAATATATACTACAGCGGTTATGACACCATAGGCACATACCTAAGCGCTCAATGGGAAATGCAATGCGACTTAGACTGCAGAGAACTATACGAAAAGTATCTAAGCTTTAAGCAGAACAACACCTACTTAGAACTATACTCTACAGAGTATGACGAATGGGTTATTATAAACGCTAATATGGTATACACCTACTCCGATGGGGGGGCTAACGGTAAAGATTATAGCTTTCCTAGTACTATTATATCCTATGATGATATACTATCCAACCCAAACTATTACAAGGATTGTGACATTGCACCATACTATCCAGTGGTAAGGCTAGACAACAACAACAGCAACGCTTTAGTATCCAGTGATATTTTTAACACTTGTCTAAACGCTATAACCGACAGAAAAGATTTACCTATGAGTCAGTACATTAACATATATGAATCTTTTAGCGATGAATATGAGTTAGTACAGTATGACAATGATATAGCATTCGTTCCAAAGGAGTTTATAATGGTTAATGCTAACAGCATAGACGAAAACAACTTAGAACCATCCGAAGAACAAGAACAAATAGAAAGTGTTGAAATAGTAGAAGGAGTGGTAGAAAAAAACATATTAGATGACGATATTGTACAAGAAAACTAGTTTGAAACATTAAATCACTATACTTTTGTAAGAATAGTAGAACTTAAACTTTTTTAAAATTTTTTGTCCACTTTCGACACTTTGAACGGTTATTATATTATGGATGACTTTGTTTTAGAAATTACTCTCTCTCCAAAAATTTCAAACCAAAGTTGTATATTTTCCTTATTAATTTTTGTATTTATTAAAAGAAAGATACCCTATCTATTATAGATAGGGCTTTCTTTTTTTGTAATATTTTTAAACTTTAGTCATAAGTTCTCACACGGAGGGGTATTCCTAAAGTATCGGCAACGCTTTGAGCGAGTGCTATTTCCTCTTTAGGAATAACGTCCACTACACTAAAGATAACCCTAGGGGCAACGTCTTTGCATTCCTTAGCGAACTCTAAAACGGCATGGTAAGAACCCTCTTTGAACTTAGGTCTAGTAACCTTTAGATAGCTTTCTTCACAACCAGCATTTAAGCTTATGGATATGGTATCGAAACAGCCTTTTAACTGTGGAACTATATCCTTATTGTGGATTAGATTAGCTAAGCCGTTGGTGTTTATTCTTATCTTACAGTTGAAATTTTTCTTTAGGTACTTGCATACTTCAGTCACTAGGCTGACACGCTCTAGGGGTTCGCCGTATCCACAGAATACCACTTCTTCATACTTAGATAGGTCATAGTTTTTAAAAGCGTTTATAACCTCGTCTATAGTAGGTTCTCTGTCCAACCAAAGGCTATCCGAACCGTAAGCACCATCTGCGTGGTTGCGTATGCAGAAAGTACAGGCACAAGGACATCTATTAGTAACGTTTACATATAGGTTATTGCCTACTTCGTATAAAATAGTCATCATAGTAATCTACCATCCTTTTATTATATTATCATAAAATAACG
>CAYXNU010000206.1:0-3011 GCA_964466485.1 uncultured Ruminococcus sp. | reverse complement strand
GCTAGTAAGGAAACTACTACTTCTAAGAAGGATGAAACTACTGCCGCTGTAACTACAACTACTGCTTCTGCTGAAGAAACTACACCTGTTGCTACTACTAAGGCTGATAAGGAAACTACTTCTAAGAAGGATGAAACTACTAAGGCTGTAGATACAACTACTGCTAAGGAGGAAGTTACTACTTCTGCTGCTAAGGAAGAAGTTACAACTACTACTTCCGCTAAGGAAGAAACTCCAGCTACTACAACTACTGCTTCCACTAAGGAAGGCAAGAAGGTAGATACTGAAGTAAGCACTGACAAGGATGGCAAGACTTCCGTTCAACTAGCACCTAACGCTGATGGTAGCTACCCTGATGCTGAAGACGTTGCTGTATACATTGGTGGCGAGTTAGTATCTCCTAAGGCTTATACTTACGATCAAGCAACTGGTACTATCGTATTCAACGACCCTGTAGATGCTGATACTGATGTTGAAGTTTACGACACTAGCGATGCAGATACTACTGAGGCTACTACTACTTCCGCTAAGGAAGAAACTCCAGCTACTTCTGGTGTTAAGGGTGACTCTAACGGCGATAAGGTTGTTGATGCTATCGATATACTAAACGTTAAGAAGTACTTACTACAAATGATCGATCTAGATGATGAGGCTATTAAGAATTGTGATGTTGTCGGTGATGACGGTCAAGTTCAAGCTAATGACTTACTACAAATCAAGAAATTCGTTCTACAAATGATTGATGAATTCTAATCTTAATACCTTCTATTTTTAGTATTGAAAACGGATAAGCTTAATGCTTGTCCGTTTTTGTTATATCTATACTTTTGCATAGCACAGCAAAATGCGGATTGCTCAACATTAAGAGCAATCCGTTTAGTAGTTAATAATAAAATGTTGTTATTCAATAAAACTGCGTTTCATAAGTTTAGCGGGTCTGTGTCCTGCTGCTGTTGGTTTAAACTCGTCCATTGAAACAACATACTTTCTCATCTTACGTCTAAAGTTTGCTGACAATAATTTTTTGCCCAATATAGTTTCATATACCATTTGTAGGTCGGTATAAGTAAAAGTTTTTGGCAATAGATTAAAAGCTATCGTAGTATATTCAAGCTTGTTTCTAAGTCTTTCAATGGCATATGATATTATCTTAGCATGGTCGAAAGCCAAATCGCTATTGAGAACTACAATCTCTGCCCTACTGCCACTAATGGAAACGTATTCCCTATTGCAGATTTGTGAACTTAACTTAATGTTCTTTTCGTCGTTGTATAGGGTTAAATTGTAATATTTTTCTATAGTCTTAATGCCATCGCAAAAAGTTTCCTTTTGGTCGTATAGGTTGTAATCCACATTAAACCAGCCAACCTCTTTAGCATCATCACCCGCATGAGCATTTAACTTTTGTGAATCCACCAAAGCCACATAGGAGCAACTCATAATCCAGCCACGGGGGTCACGGTCGGGTTCAGAAAACGTGCATAACTGTTCAAGATAGATGTTTTCCACACCGGTTTCCTCGAAAAGTTCACGCTTAGCAGATTCTTCAGTGCTTTCACCTTTCATAACAAAACCACCTGCTAAAGCCCACATATCCTTAAAAGGATAGTTTCCCCTTTTAATCATTAAGAGGTTTAACTTCTTTTGAGGTAACTTCCTATAGTTCTCCTCTTGAGAATCTTTAATAGTAAACACCGCCATATCTACTGCCACGGATGGACGCTCATACTTAGACATATCATAGTTACTTAGAAATTCCTTTTCAGTCATAAAAAGATTCACCTTACCTTAATTTTTTATTTTGCACACAAATACACGTCATTAGTCTTAGTATATATCAAACTAGAAATTTTGTCAAGTATCTAAACCACGCAATTTCGATGTGCATAAAAATTAATCTTTGATTCATAAATGCTAAACAATAGCATGATGTTAGCCTACGCTAACTAATTTGACATACTAGCCAAAAGATGTTAAACTATGTATATACCCCCTCGAAATAGAATATAAAAAATTACAGAAAGGATTGAAACATATGAGTATAGTAATAATAGGTGGACACGAAAGAATGGTTTCGCAATACGATTCCATTTGCAAACAGTACGGACACGAAGCTAAGATTTTCACGAAAGAAAGCGGAAAGATTTCCAAAAAGTTTGGAAATCCCGATTTAATGATATTGTTTACAAACACCGTTTCACATAAGATGGTTAATTCAGCAGTACAAGCCTCCAAAAAGAATAACATCCCCATTGAGAGGTTGCATTCCAGTAGTGCTTGTTCTTTAAAGAGTATATTTGAAAACTTTAAATAACGTGAAATTAACAATACGGAACGGCGAATCGCCGTTCCCTACAAAAACATTTATTTATCGAATTAACATTAAATAATGCTATCTATTGAGTTTTAAGTTTCTTTTTTAAAGTCTTATCGATAATATCTCCAAACTTAGTAGAGGTTTCCAAAGGAAATGTTGATATGAACCTTAAAGCTTGTTCTTTAGCATCTTCACTAGGAATGTTTAACATCTTATTAAAGAACGTGTATATATAGGTATACTGCTTATGGAAAGCGTTACCTATCTCTAAGCCCTCTTTAGTCAACTTTATTCCATAGGCGAAGTTTTCGTTTATCAAGTTAGAGTTTACCAAACACTTCAACATTTTAGTAACACTAGGTCTAGTTACCCCCAAAAACTTAGCTACATCTATGCACCTAATATTTTTAGACTTAGAACTTTTTGAAATTTCTACTATGGCTACTACATACTTTATATGACCAGAACATATATGCATAATCCAACACGACTATAAAAAATATAGCTTACCCCTTTCATAATATTTAACATTTATCTTACGATTCCATTATACTACTTTAGATTATGTTTGTCAATATTCCACATAGATTGCAAAAATCCCTACTGAAAACCAGTAGGGATTTTTTAATACTCATATGGCGGAGAGTTAGGGATTTGAACCCTAGGTTCTCTATTCAAGAACACGAAATTTCGA
>CAYXNU010000205.1:0-3035 GCA_964466485.1 uncultured Ruminococcus sp. | reverse complement strand
ATGGCTATAATAATAATGTGAAGTCCTTGCTAAACATACACTCTATGTTTGCAAGGACTTTTGTACCTTTTTATGCCCACAAAACTTGATAATTTCTACAAAATATTTAAATAATATCTTGACAAATTAGTTATTTTGTAGTACAATGTCAATATAAGGAACATCCTCTTACTGGGAGGAGCGTTAAAAAACTATAAAATTTTGGAGGTACTCAACATGGCAGTGAGTTTAAAAAAAGGTCAAAAGGTAGACCTAACTAAAGGCAACCCTGGACTTAGTAACATACTAATCGGGTTAGGATGGGACACCAACAAGTACGATGGTGGTGCAGACTTTGACTTAGACGCTTCAGCGTTCTTGCTAGGCGACAATGGCAAAGTTACCAGTGATGATGATTTCGTATTCTATGGCAACTTAACCCACAAGTCAGGGGCTGTTGAACACACTGGCGACAACCTCACTGGTGAAGGTGAGGGCGACGACGAACAGATTAAAGTTGACTTAAGCAAGATTCCTGCAAACATTTCAAAGGTAGCATTTGTAGTAACCATCTACGATTACGATACTCGTAAGCAAAACTTCGGACAAGTTAGCAACTCTTTCATCCGTGTAGTAGATGAAAAGTCCAACACTGAACTTATCCGTTTCGACTTAGGTGAAGACTTCTCTATAGAAACAGCTATCATCGTAGCTGAGATTTACCGCCACAACGGTGAATGGAAGTTCAACGCTATAGGTAGTGGTTTCCAAGGTGGTTTAGGTGCTCTCTGCCAAAACTTTGGCGTAAATGTATAAAACTTTAAAAATAACGGTATGGAACGGCGATTTGCCGTTCCATTGTTAAAACTATTTATATTGTCGAACTAACGTTAAAATATGATTGGAGTTGATTATTGATGGACATAAGAAAAGTGAATAATTCACTACTATTTGACAACAGACTATTGCTACCATTACCCAATGGTGCTACATTCATACCGGAAGATGACGAAACCACTGCGAAGATAGACGATATCGGCTACGACTATGGGAGCTCTCACAGTAGTATAAGCATCGACCTACATACTAACGATGACATAGAAATGTCACCTAACCAACGTTTTGAACAGATAGTCAGTGATATAAGTGACTCACTTAAAGACAGGAGCATGGGACTGTTCGTAAACACAACCAACACTAAGTACATAGTACTCAAAGATACTAAGGACATACAGATTGCGTTAGTAGGCATCCATGTAAACGCTCTCATATATACTAAAATCAGTATAAACATAATGATCCATGTGCCATCCAACGACACTTGGTACCAATTTTTAACTAGTGATTCGTTTATGTCTGAACTATTAGAAGATGTTGCTGAAGATAAGTTGCAAGCTTTCGTAGACTATGTGAACAGCATAATTAGCCAAATATCCTTGCGTGGGATAGGTACGGCATCGTTTAGGGGCTCTCTCTTCGACATACCTAAGGGCTACTTTAACGAACTCTTGGAGGACGACGACGACGAAGATGACGATGAATACGACGATGACGAAGATGATGATGAAGACGATGATCAAACCTTAGATGACTTGTTAAACGAATTAAACAACCTCACTGGTTTGGATGCTGTTAAACAAGATGTAAACTCACTCATTAACCTAGTTAAACTAAGACAGATTCGCCAAGAACGTGGCATGGAACAACAAGCTATGTCCTTGCACCTAGTATTCTCTGGTAACCCTGGTACTGGTAAGACTACCATAGCTAGACTACTTGCTAAGATATATCACAAGTTAGGTGTGCTATCTAAAGGTCACCTTGTAGAGGTAGACCGTTCAGGTTTGGTAGGTGGCTACGTTGGACAGACAGCCTTAAAAGTCAAAGAAGTTATAGAAAAGTCTTTAGGTGGTATACTATTCATAGATGAGGCATACTCATTGACTAACCACAGCGTAGGTGGCAACGACTACGGTATCGAGGCTATAGATACCCTACTAAAAGCTATGGAAGACAACCGTGATGACTTAATAGTTATAGTTGCTGGTTACCCACAACTTATGGAACAGTTCTTAGCTTCTAATCCAGGTTTGCGTTCGAGATTCAACAAGTTTATATACTTCCCTGACTACCAAGCCAAAGAGTTATACGAAATCTTCTTAAGTATGTGCCAAAGTTCCGGCTACGTTTTGGATGATACCGCTAAGTTATATGCATCTACATACTTCCAAGACCTATACAACAATAGAGCTGAAAACTTCGCAAACGGTAGAGATGTTAGAAACTTCTTTGAAAAAGCCATAGTTAGACAAGCTAACAGACTATCAACAGTAAGCAACCTAACTGATGCTCAACTTATGAGATTACAGACTAATGACTTAACTGATAAACCTCAACTCCAATCTAATACAACCCAACCTGAACAAAAAGAAGTTACATACACTTTAAGCCAAAAGGCTCTCATGAGTGGCGAAAGGTTCGACCTATCCGCATACGTCAATAAACCTTTAGAAGTTAAACTATACTACAAGAGTTTAAAAGAGGCTGTAGTTATAGACAGCTACGCATTTATGCTCAACGAAAATGAAAAGGTCACACGAGATGAAGAAATGGTCTTCTTCGGAAATGAAGTATCCCCCGATGGAGCAGTAAAGATTACCTCCACAGATTTTACACCCGCTGTAACTTTGAACCTCCCACAGGTCAGCGGACAGATTCAAAGAATTGCTATATGCTTTTCCGCTTACGGTGATGAAGATTGGATAAACTTCTTAAACATCAAAGACCCTGTAGTTCAAGTCTACAGTGATGGCGAACCTATATGCCACCTAAAGTTGGAACACCTTTCCGTTGAGAAAACTCTCGTAGCTTTAGAAATCTACAGAAACAAGGGTACTTGGAAAGCTAAGAGCATAGGCTCAGGTTACAAAGATGGTCTTAAAACTCTATGTGAAAGTTTCGGGGTTGAAATAGCAGATTAAGGTTAATCCCATAAGATATTTTGTACGGAACGCTAATTGAGCATTTCGCCATGCGATATCATAAAATTTAATAAG
>CAYXNU010000204.1:0-3036 GCA_964466485.1 uncultured Ruminococcus sp. | reverse complement strand
TAACACTATTTGCAATGCTACTTCTACTAGGCAGAGCGAAAGCGTAGAACTTGCTAAAAGTTCCGATGCTATGATAATAGTCGGGGGCAAAAACAGCTCCAACACTAAGAAACTTTATACCATATGTTGCGAACACTGTGCTAAGTGTTTCCACATAGAGAGCGTTTCCGAGTTTCAAAACGTCGATTTCGGGGATGCACAAAATATTGGCATTACGGCAGGTGCTTCTACACCAGCCTATATTATAAAGGAGGTTCAAGTTCACATGGAGAATTTGAAAAACAATGTTGAAAATGAAATTAATGAAACTGAGGATTTTGGTGCTTTATTAGACCAATTCTCAAAGAAAATACATAATAGGGAGAAGGTTACAGCTACAGTTCTTAAAGTTGATGATAATGAAATCACTGTAGATTTAGGAACTAAGCACACTGGTTTCGTTTCTTTAGACGACTTAACAGATGACCCTAAGCTAAAGCCATCTGATATAGTTAAAGTTGGCGACAAGATTGACCTTATCGTTATTAAAGTTAATGATGCTGACGGTGTTGCTTACCTTTCAAGAAAAGAAGTTGACAAGGTTGACGGCTTCAACAAGGTTGTAAAGGCTTACCAAGACCAAGAAGTTATCGAGGGTACTATTATTAATGTCGTAAATGGTGGCGTTATCGTTACTTATTCAGGCGTTAGAGTATTTATCCCTGCATCTCTAGTAGGCGTTCCTAAGAGCGAAGATTTAAACAATCTAGTTAAGCAAAAGATTAAGTTCAAGATTATCGAACTAAACGAAGGCAAAAAGAGAGCTATCGGTTCTGTAAAGGCTGTTAAGAAGGCTGAAAAAGAAGCTGCTGCTCTTAAGTTCTGGGAAACTGTTAAAGTTGGCGATACTTTCAAGGGCGAAGTTAAGTCCATCACTAGCTATGGTGCTTTCGTAGACCTAGGCGGTATCGACGGAATGGTTCACATTTCCGAACTTTCATGGAAAAGAATCAAGCACCCTAAGGAGGTTGTTTCTGTTGGCGATACTATCGAAGTATTCGTTAAGGAAATGGACAAGGAAACTGGTCGTATCTCTTTAGGTCACAAAAAGCCTGAGGACAACCCATGGATTAAGTTTACTAGCAACTACAAAGTTGGCGATATAACTAAGGCTACTATCGTATGTATTACACCTTTTGGTGCTTTTGCACAAATAATCGATGGTGTCGATGGATTAATCCACGTTTCACAAATCTCTAACGAGAGAGTAGAAGATGTTAAAAGTGTTCTATCTATTGGTCAAGAAGTTGATGTAAAAATCACTGAGATTAATGAGGAGAAAAAGAGAATATCTATCTCTATGAAAGAGGCTCTAAACCAAGATTAATCCTTGAGTTTGATATTAGTTAAACGCTCTCGTTTAAGGGAGCGTTTTCTATTATATAGCACACACGCAAATCCTAGGTGTATAGAACTTGCGTGTGTATAAATTTGAACAAACAATGCCGACGGTGTATTATATCGAATCTGCATTGTTTATAAACTTATCTTTAGAAAAACCTAGTAAGTAATCGGCAGAAATACCAGAACTTTCACAAATTTTCCAAAGAGTATCTATCCTACAATTAGTGTCGTTTAGCTCAATATTTATAATACTTTTTTTGTCTAAGCCACTTTGTTTCGATAGTTGCGAAATAGACAGTTTCATTAGCCATCTAGCCTTGCGAAGTCTATAACCTATCTTTTGCATAATGTCACCTCAAGTTTACTTTAAAATGTCCTCTAATTCCCAATTTAGGGCATGGCTAATCTTTATTAGCAAGGGTATGCTGATTTGCACACATTTTCCACTCTCAATCGTGCTAATATATGCTTGAGAACACCCCACTTCCTGTGCTAGTTGGTGCTGGTGTATACCCAATTGTCTACGTCTATTCCTAATATTTTTTCCCAGTTTGTCCATAAGAAACCTTCCTCACTTTTCAATCAACTTACCTTTAAGAGTAAGTTTGTTATATATTATTATATATCAGTTTATCGTAGCTGTCAACATAAAAATACCGTTTTAGGGAACTATGCTCGAATATTTGTGAATAATATACAAACCATATAACTGTCATTTATATTAGTTATTTTAAACTACGAATTTTGGAAAAAAGTTGTATTCAGTTCGCTATATTCACTTTACAAAAATGTAAAGTACAGTGTAAAGTAGGGATGCTTTTTTACAATAGGTTTTTCTATCGTAAATCGTAGGAGGAATTTACATGAACAGAAAATCCGATTTTCCAGAAAGATTAAAAAGTTTAATCGAAGAAAAAGGTTGCTCTCAAAGAGAGTTAGCAGAACAAGTTGGGGTTAAGCCTAACACAGTTTCCGATTGGATGAAACACGGTACTAGCCCAAAGGTAAGCACTATATACGAAATGGCGAAGTATTTCAACGTTTCTTTCGACTACCTATTCACTGGTAGACATGATGCTTACAATCCTAACGTCGTGGTTTTAACCGATAACGAACTTGAGTTACTTACCCACTTTAGAAAACTCTCCGAGAAAGAACAGTATATATTAATAGGTGTCATCCTTAATGAAAGCAGAAGGTCAGCTGTACAGGATGATGAAGAAAAAAATGCCATCTAATTGACATCTCAAAGTATATTTTTGACAATGACTAATTTGTACAACAAGTCACTGTTTGTAAAATAATCAGTGTTGCAAGAGGAGTTTTTTATGAAAATAATGTCTGTAGACTTTGGTGATGCTCGTACTGGTATAGCAGTTTGTGACAAAAACGAAATGTTAGCCTCTCCAGTATGCGTTATCACTGAGCATGATTTTAATAAGTGTGCTGAAAAAGTATCCGAAAAAGCTATAGAACTTAAAGTAAGCGAAATAGTCGTGGGATACCCTAAAAACATGAATGGCACTATTGGCGAACGTGCGGAAAAGTGCCAAAAGTTTGCCGAACTAGTGGCGGAGATTTCCAACATTTCTGTAAAGCTTTGGGACGAACGCTCTACTACTGTTACGGCTCACCAATACTTAAACCAAACGA
>CAYXNU010000203.1:0-3059 GCA_964466485.1 uncultured Ruminococcus sp. | reverse complement strand
ATTATTGAATTTTGGAGGTATTTTTTATGAAAAAGAAACTCATACTTTTAAGTGCTATATTACTAATGTGTACTCCTTTTGTTTGTGGTTGTAACAGCAGTTCCGATAGCAGTAGTTCCAGCGACACACCACTAGCTAATACAGGTACTTCTTGGGATAGCAACATAAACGAAGTTTACGAATTGGCTTTAGACAAGGATACTTATCCTTATTCCGACTCTATATACATTAACGTTGACCAAAACAATATGCTAGTAGACTATACTGTAATCGTAGGTGACGAAACTACTTCCGAACAAGCTGTTCAATATGCTAACGATTTAGTTAGAGCCTTCAATGATAGCGTTAGCAAAACAGATAGCAGTATCGCTACTAGTACAGATGATTACTATGGTGGCGTTTTCGATACTTACAGCTTTTGCATGACTATAGCTACCAACGAAAGCGTTCTTAACGAAACTGACTGGCTAGTATGCCAAACTGTTAAGGCTGGTGAACACACTGCTATTCAAGCAGGTGGATACAACTCAAATGACGCTGACACTGACACCGATGCAGACGCAAACGCTGAAACTGTAGCCGACACTGAAGCAGAATCTGTGGCTGAAACTGAAGCTGAATAGCCTTAAAAGATTGAGCTAATATATAACGTGAGTTCGACAATACAATTTGCCTAAGGCAAATTGCGGAACGCCGTGGGCGACGTTCCGTACACGGGTTTATTTAAAAAAATTAAGATAATGCAATAAATAGCTATGTACGGAACGCCGCCCACGGCGTTCCCCACCATGCGACAGCATGGGATACATTGAAATTGCGTTAATATATAAATATGTAGGGAACGTGCTTAAGAGTTCCCTACAAAATATCAGATGTGAAAAAAGTGTACGTTTAAAAACATTGTTGTGTTATTAAGGAGGGGTTACATTGCCTATAAATGATGGGTTTAAGCATCAAGTGAAGTCAGCTAACCCTTTGGAAAGTGTCGTGGCTAACTATGCAACATTAAAGCGTAGCGGAAGAAACTACACTTGCTGTTGTCCGTTTCATGCTGAAAAAACTCCATCTTTTCACATAAACGTGGACGAGGGCTTTTATAAATGCTTTGGTTGTGGCGAAAGCGGAGATGTGTTCTCCTTTATAATGAAGATTGAAAACCTAAGCTTTATGGAATCTTTGGAACTACTCGCTAAACGTGCAAACTTAGAAATGCCATCGTGGAACAAACATTCTAAAGATAGTGAAAGTTCTAAAGAACGCTCTACTATTTTAAGCATTAACCGTGAGGCTGGTAGATACTTTTACAAGCAACTATCCTCTTGTAAGAACGCTATAGACTACATTAAGAACGTTAGAAGACTCTCTCCAAATGTGGCTTTAAAAACTTACTACATGGGATACGCCCCAAACAGTTGGTGCAACTTGACAAACTACTTGCGTTCTTTGGGCTTTAGAGATGACGATATAGTAAAGTCGGGGTTGGCTAAAGTAAACAACAATGGGTTGCTATACGACTTCTTTAGGAATAGGATTATAGTTCCTATATTGGATACAAGAGGTAACTTTATAGCTTTTGGCGGTCGTTCTTTGGATAACGAAACTACCCCGAAATATTTAAACTCCCCCGATACACCAGTATTTAAAAAGAGTGAAAACCTATTCTCTTTAAACCTAGCTAAAAAAGAAATATCATCCAGTAGGAGCATTATACTAGCCGAGGGCTACATGGATGTAATAGCACTATATCAAGGCGGTTTTAAAAACGCTGTTGCATCTTTGGGAACTTCTTTAACACCTGAACAAGTAAACATTATTAAACGCTATGCCGATGAGATAATCATCTGTTACGATAGCGACAACGCTGGTATTAACGCTACAAACCGTGCTATAGGTTTGCTACTAAATGCCTCTACAGATAAGGATTTAAAGATAAAAGTTTTACAAGTTCAAAACGCTAAAGACCCCGATGAGTATATTAAAAACTTTGGTTCGGAAAACTTTAAGTGGCTCTTAGATAACTCTATAGATGCTATAGACTTCCAACTAAATCAAGTTAGTTCTAAGTTGAATATACATACCAATTCGGGAAAGATTGAACTGGTAAAACATAGTGCTAATATACTAGCACAGATTCCTAACAAGTCTATTAGAGAGGTTTATATCTCCTCTATAGCTAAACAATGTAACATCGAGCCTAGCACCTTTGTTGAAACTGTAAACGGCATTATTGCTAAAAACAACAAACAGCCTATAAGACAGTACTCACAACAGAAAAGCTTTCCAAAACATAACAGTGTTCAACCCTTTGGAAACTACTCTAGGGGAGATACTTTGAACACTATAAACCATTACAACGACAGGTCTAGCATTAGGATTTTCGAGGCGGAACGTTGGATAATAGCTTACATAGCTACAATGTTCTACTTAATACCCTATGCACAAGAAAACCTTACTTGCAATGATTTCGTATTTGGTAGCCACCAGACTCTATTTAAGACACTATGCGAACACTCCGAAAGCCTTAACGATTTGATGGATATTTCCATATTGCACAGTGATTTATCCGAAGAACACTTTAACAACCTCTTAGATATTTGCAACCGCTACAAAAGTTTGATTACTGACGAAGACGTTGCAAGATGGGGTTTAATGGACTGCATAGATAGACTTAAAGAACCTAAAGTTCCTGTAGTCGATGGAAAAATCGACTTGAGAGAACTAAAAAACAAAAAGTTGAATGAAGAAAGATTAAAACACAAAAACATTACCTAGGTAGGAGGAATTTTTATGTCAGAAAAGAAACTTGCTTTTGAAAACCTTATGGAACACGGTAAGCTAACTGGTAAACTTACTACTAAGGAAATTACTGACGCTTTTGAAGAATTAGATTTTGACGGAGAACAGATGGACTCTTTTTATGAAAACTGTTCTAATTTAAACATAGAAATCATAGACGATTTCGCTCCCGAAAATGAAGATTTAAAGTTAGCCATGGCTGAGGATTTGGAAAATGCCCTATCTACTGAAGGTATAGCCATCGATGACCCTGTAAAGATTTA
>CAYXNU010000202.1:0-3076 GCA_964466485.1 uncultured Ruminococcus sp. | reverse complement strand
TGCTTTCAGCGTACATGGAATACATTCTATATAGAGAGTTTGCAAATAGTGAAGCTTCTTCACCACCAGCACCGCCACGAATCTCAATGATAACGTTCTTGTCATCGTTAGGGTCATGAGGTAGTAGCATAATCTTTAGTTCGTCTGTAATGGTTTCCATCTTTT
This sequence comes from uncultured Ruminococcus sp., assembly GCA_964466485.1. GTDB lineage: Bacteria > Bacillota > Clostridia > Oscillospirales > Ruminococcaceae > UBA5884. Next base: position 2,911 of record CAYXNU010000202.1, on the reverse strand, counting down.
CCTTGTTTTCCTTGTACTCCATTTGAGCCATCTCTTTACACTCTTCGTCCAGTCCGCCACCGTCAAGAAGTTCTTTAGCTTCTTCAAAAGAGTCTTTAGCGGAACAATACTCTTTAAACTTTTCAATGATAGGACTAAGTTGTTTGTGTTCACGCATTAACTCAGCGTATAGTTTAGGGTCGCTAACCACATCTGGGTTAGCTAACTTTTCGTTTAACTCATTTAAACGTTGTTCCATTAATTGTAGTTTTTCAAACATATATTATAAACTCCTTAAATATTTAAAAATTCAGTAAAAGATAACAATTATTAAAAGTTATTAGTTGCTATGGATTTTCCTCATTTCTAATAACCTTTTTAATATTTCTTTCAATCTTACTTCTAGGAACAAGGAACTCTCTGCCACACCCTACGCAGTGCAACTTAAAGTCTATACCGGAACGAATTACGAACATCCTATTTTCACCACAAGGATGTTTCTTTTTCATAACTAAAATATCATTAGGCTGAATATCCACAAATAGGCACTCCTTTCAGTAAGAATATTCTTATACAAATATATTATACCCTATTTTAAAGCTAAAGGCAATATTAATTTTATATATTTAATTAACACCCACTAAAATGCGGTAATATAGCTTGTGTAAAAATATTATCAATTCTTTTTCTTGTGTAGTTTATGGGTAGCCAGTGGATTATCTTCTATAGCTTGACGTACTTGCTGGTTGGATACATGGGTATATATTTCAGTAGTAGCGATGTTTGAGTGTCCGAGTACATCTTTTAATACAAGCGTATCCGTACCACCATATTGATACATTAGTGTAGCAGAAGTGTGTCTTAGCTTGTGTACAGAGAATCCCATGCCATCTAGTTCCGCAGACTTTAAAGCCTTGTCAACTATCTGTTCTACACGGCGTGTACTAATACGTTTTCTTTGAGAACTTAAAAATATTGCATGGGGTTCACTTTCGGGCTGTTCCCTAGAAGCTATATAGTCTTGTAAAGTTTCCACACAAATATCATTTATATAGATAAGTCTGTCCTTGTTGCCCTTGCCGTGTATCACCATAGACTTTTCCGAAAAGTCCACATCTTTTAGGTCTAGCTTAACCAACTCGCTAAGACGCATACCGCAATTTAAGAATAGTACTATCATGCAGTAGTCACGTTCAAAGTTAGAAGTATCTACGCAGTCTAGTAGTTTCATGCTTTGTTCAAGCGTTAGGTATTTAATCATCTTGTTTTTAGGCTTGTGCATTTCTATATTTTCCATAGGGTTGGTTAAAAGCAGTGTAGTGTTTATTTTCAAATATTTAAAAAAACTTCTCAAGGATGATACTATTCTAGCCCTAGAGATAGCCCCGTTTTTGCGTTCTTCGTTCATAAAGGTTAAGTAGTTATAGATATCCTCTTTAGATATAGTATCCAAAACATCATCTGGAAACTTATCTATAGGGATATCTTCCAAACTTGAACTTGCATACTCTGTAAACCTATCCTTAAGGATATACCTTAAAAACATTCTAATATCTATATAGTATGCGAAAACAGTTCTTTCAAGGCAACCCCTAACTATTCTCATATGTGTAAGGTAGTCGTTTAAGAACTTAGGGTTTTTAGTTCTATCTATTTTAAAAGCCATTTAAACCCCTCCCAAAAAATAGAATAAACTATATACGCTCTTATAAATTTAAGAGCGTATACTATTATAATATGTTATCTAATAAAAGTTTTATCTAAGGGACGGCAAACCGTCGTTCCATAGATATTAATACTATAAGTTTTCAAAGCTGTCTATCATCTGTAGGATATACTTTTTAAGTAGTAGTAGGTCTACAGAGTTTACTTCTTCGTTTTTGTCAACGTTAGCATTTATTAGTGCTTGACCCTCTAAAGTATTCATCTGTAGAAGATACTTTTTAAGTAGTAGTAAATCCACAGAGTTTACTTCTTCATTTTGGTCGATATCACCGAGTAGAGTACTGCCAGTAGTGTTATCACTACTATTAGTAGTAGTTTCTGTGTCAGTGTCGCCAGTACTGGGAGTATTAGTAACTTCGCCCTCGGAAAGCTTAATGCTAGTTAAAGCTACTACTACCGCCCCTGAGCCTATATCCAAACCAGTAACATCTACCTTATCGCCCACGCTAAACTCAGAGATATCAACCTTTTGAGTGAATGCACTACTATAGTTATTACTAATATATATAGTATCGCCATCACTTGTAGTAATGTCAAGTCCTTCTTCATCATCGTATATTTTAGTAATTTCACCAGTTAGGTTTACAACGTTAAAGTTGTCATCATAAGCGGTAGTAGTTGTGGTTGTTGTGGTAGTAACGTCTGTAGGGTCTTTAGCTATTGTAGTAGTTACAGCTGTATCTTCAGGAGTAGTACCATCGGGTTCAGTACCCCAAACCAACACGCCATCGTAGTACATAGTAATGTATGGAGTTACTGTTAAGTTTTGGGTATCGTTAGTAAGGTCTTGATATGAGTAATCGTTAGAAGCATCCCAAACGTTAGAGGCATCTGGCATAGCGATTCTAAACTGCAACTCAGCGGACTCTTGTTCCTTACCTATAGGAGCGATTACAGAACCCTCGCCGTATTGAATTTCAACATAGTATATACTAGTATCTTTGTACTGTATAGGGTCGGATATTTCAGTGTTAGACCATTCGTCATAACCCTTTGTAATAGTAATATCATCCACAGTGTAGCCAGTACCCTCAAGCTCGGATAGGTCAAAGTAGTAGCGGTATGATATATCTTCTGTATAACGTGCAGGCCATGCGGAATGGTTAGTAGCTAGTACCTTAACTTCTGTAAAGTTAGCGTTATCTTGATTTAGACAAGCTTGTATATAGAACTCGTCGTTAGGGTCGGAATCCTTTTCGGACTGTGG
>CAYXNU010000201.1:0-3080 GCA_964466485.1 uncultured Ruminococcus sp. | reverse complement strand
GCATAGTAAAACCTCCTTAAAGTATTATTATATTTCTAATTAATCATCGATAACTATATCCATGATAGGTTCGTATACACTAGCACCAGCGGGTACCATAGGTAATACGTTAATATCCTTGTCAATCCAACAGTCTATTAAGCAAGGCTTACCACATGATAGAGCCTCTTTCAGTACTGGCTCAATGTCGGACTTCTTAGTAATTCTCAAAGACTTAACCCCGAAAGATTCGCCTAGCTTTACGAAGTCTGTACCCTTATCTATAACAGTTTGAGAGAACCTCTTACCATAGAATAGTCTTTGCCACTGTCTAACCATACCTAGAACACTGTTGTTAAATACCAACTCTATAACTGGTATATCGTACCTAGCTAGTGTGGATAGTTCTGTTAAGTTCATGTAGAAAGAGCCGTCACCAGCAACGTTTACTACAGTTCTGTCGGGGTTGCCAACCTTAGCACCTATAGAAGCCCCTAAACCATAACCCATAGTACCGAAACCACCAGAAGTTGCTAAACTCCTTTGGGACTTAAAGTTGTAGTATTCAGCAGTCCACATTTGGTGCTGACCTACTTCGGTAGTTAGGATAGCTTTACCATCTGTTAGGGTGTCTAAAGTTTCAAGAACATCCTTAGGGAGTACAGCGTCAACATCGTCTAGTTTAGTTGGGTGCATAGCTAGTGGATATTCTGTTTTCCATTGGCTAATAGTTTCCAACCATTCGGAATGGTTTTGCTGTGGTAACTTAGCATTTAGTTCTTTAAGAATGTAAGTTAAATCTCCTAGAACGTAGCTATCTGTAGAGATGTTCTTGTCTATCTCTTTAGTATCGATATCGATATGTAGTATGTTTTGACCCATCTTGAAAGTGTTGGTGTTGCAAGATACTCTATCGCTAAAGCGTGAACCTAGTACTATCATTAAGTCGCAGTCTTTAAGTGCTAAAGAAGAAGTCTTAGTACCGTGCATACCTAACATACCTAAGTATCTAGGGTCGGTGTTGTCGAAAGCACACTGTCCCATTAGTGATAGTGAAACTGGAGCGTCTACCTTGTATACAAACTCTTTCATAAGTTCTACAGCGTTGCTAGATACTACTCCGCCACCTGCATATATGTAAGGCTTTTTAGAAGTCTTAATCATCTCTAAAGCCTTTGCTATTTGAGAGTCTACAGTATCGCTCTTTTGGTATTCATAATGTTTAACGGGCTTGTTTTCAAACTCACAGAAGTTGGCAGAAATATCTTTAGGAATGTCTATAAGAACTGCACCTTTTCTGCCCTCGTTAGCTATGTAGAAAGCCTCACGGATAGTATCTGCTAAATCTTCAACCTTTGTAACTTGATAGTTTTTCTTAGTAATAGGCTTAGTAATAGCTACTATGTCAGCCTCTTGAAAACTATCTAGACCTAGTAGACTAGTGCCTACATTACCAGTAATAGCAACTAGTGGAATACTATCCATGTTGGCAGTAGCAATACCAGTAACTAGGTTAGTAGCACCCGGGCCAGAAGTGGCAATTACTACACCAGTCTTGCCAGTAGTACGAGCATAACCGTCTGCACCGTGACAAGCATTCTGTTCATGTGATGTTAATATGTGGTTAATCTTATCGCTGTATTTATATAAAGCATCATAGATATTTAATACTGCTCCACCAGGATAACCAAATACAGTGTCTACACCTTGTTCTAAAAGACATTCAATAATTATGTCTGAACCATTAAGTTTTTTAGCCAAAAAAAACACACTCCTTAAATTTTAATTATAATATGATAGTTTGTTATTTAACGTCAGTTCGATAGCATAGGCAATTAAACTCAAGTTAAATAGAAACATTAAATTGTGATATGTTGTCATTTTTAAAACCACAAATATTTTCTTAATATTGTGTTAATATTTGAAACGTCTAAAAAACTTCTTAGACGTTTCAAATGATAACTAAATAGAATATTTTAATCGTTAATATTACTTTCTGCTAGACTTTTCACCGTTTGGGTTGTAGTCAATAGTTTCGCTAGAGAAATCACCAGTGGACTTTAGACTTTGAACTTCTAGAGCGTTGTTATCGTACTTAAGTTCTACCTTAGTGATAGCCATACCGCTATTGTTGTCTATGTATACTGTTAATGTAACAGTATCACCAGGTTGAGCAGTAGCGTTATCTATACGATAATTAACTCCACTAGCGGCAGCACCCTGTTCAGTAACAGACTTAGCAGAACCTACAGTGATAGTACCATTTTGTACTGTAAATGGAACAGCCTCGCCGTTAGTGTCATAGATTTCAACATAGTTGAACTCTACTGGGTAGTCACCAGCTGTAGCACCGTCTAGAACCTTAAAAGTAACTTCTGCCATAGCACCAGAATAGGTTCTGTTTAAAGTATCGTTAGACATCCAAAGGAAAGTAGTATATCTATTCTTAGCGAAGTATATACTAGAATCTTCTGTAGTAGTAGCCTCTTGATTGTTGTTGCTATTTTGGTCAGCGTTAGCTTCAGTTTGAGCGTTGTTAGAGTCGTTGTTATTAGCATTGTTGTTAGCATCAGTTTGAGCAGAAGAACCGTTCTTGTTTACTATAACTATATCAGTTACAACGTTGCCATCGGAGTCAGTTACTTGATTGCCGTCAGCGTCAGTAACAGCAACTGTTTCTTCTACAGTTTCGTCAGCGTTTTCTTCAGTAGATTCGCCATCAGCGGAGGTAGTATCTTCACTAGCGGTATCGTCAGCGATACTAGTATCATCTTGAGAAGCTTCTTCAGTGTCAGCGGATTCTTCAGCGGTATCGTCAACGGAATCAGTATCAACTTCAGCACCAGTAGTAACTTCAGCGGAAGTATTATTATCTTCGGAATTTGTGCTGTCGCAACCAATTGCACTCATAGAGAAACAACTAATTAGAGCAACACATATTAAAATTTTCTTAATATTTTTCATTTTAAAAATCTCCTTTTCTATGCGGTTAAAAGTCTAACCTAGTAAGTTCTAGGCATATATATAGTAGTCATCTGCAAAGCATGACTATAACTTACATTATACATAGAAATGTTTAATATGTCAACAACAAATCGATA
>CAYXNU010000200.1:0-3097 GCA_964466485.1 uncultured Ruminococcus sp. | reverse complement strand
ATGCGAGAATCCGCTTAAGTCATAGTTGGCTTAGGCGTTTTTGCGTACTTATTAAAAATGTGGCTTGACAACTTTAAGTATGAAGAATATAATTAATAAGTAAAGATACATTATTTTAGCATACTAAAAAAGGAGATTTTTTATGAATACAGATATTATAACTGGACCTCTAGTTGGTGCAGTAATTGGATTGATTACGAATAGCTTAGCTATAAAGATGTTATTCCGCCCACTAAGACCTATATATTTAGACAAGAAGAATAAAAAGTATCAGTTGCCACTTACCCCCGGACTTGTCCCTAAAGAAAAGTCTAGGTTGGCTACTGCTATTGGCAGAATAGTCGGTACTAAACTACTAGACGACCAAACTCTTAAAAATGCCCTACTATCCGATAATATACACGAAAAAATTATTGAAAAAATCCATGCCTTTGTAAATGATTATGCTAATATGGAATGTACTCTTGGCGAATTCTTAGAAGAAAGAAACTACCTAGAAAAAGTTGACAGTAAAGAGAATACTATCAAGGAGGCTCTAGGTGAATACACCTCTAAAAAGCTTTTAGAAGCAAATATAGGCAAAATTATAATGGATTTGGCTATAGAAGAAATCTCTAAGAAGTTAAACCCTATGTTTATGTCCATGCTTACCAAAACTATAAACATAGACCATCTAGCTGAAAAGATAGACTCCATAGCTGAAGAAAAAGTTCCCCCTATAGTTGGCAAGTACATAGATGCCGAATACGTTAAGATTAAAGATAAACCTATTAGCGAAGTGGTTACTCTACTAACTAACCTCTACCCTAACTACGCTGAAAAGGTTTGGGATGTGTATAAAAAGATTGTAGACGAAAAAGCATCCGATGTGATTAAAGAGTTTAATATTTCCAAAATAGTGGAAAACAAGATTAACGAGTTCGATTTGGAGGAGTTAGAAAAACTAGTTATGGAAATAGCTAAAAAAGAACTTGACGCTCTAGTTTGGTTTGGGGCTTTGTTGGGTGCTATTATGGGTGTATTTAACGCTATAATATAACCATTACATATACATATATGAAATTTGAAAGGATAAATATTTATGAGTATAAACGTAAAAAAACTTGATTATATAGAAAACGTTCTTGATAATGCCTTAGCTAAAGATAAGGTAGTTGGTGGTACTGTATGTATCATAGATGGCAACAGAGAAGTATATCGTAAACACTTTGGTTACGCTAACAGGGAAATTTCTAAAAAGGTTACAGACGATACTATCTTTAGAATGTTCTCCATGACTAAGCCTATTACAGCAGTTGCTACTCTAATACTTATAGAACGTGGTATTCTAGACTACAACGACAACGTTGCCAAATACCTAGACGGTTTTAAAAACGTTACCGTAATGGACGAAACTACTAAGATTGCTAGACCCTTTGAAAGAGGTATTCTCATTAGAGATTTGCTAACTATGACTTCTGGTTTAGTGTACCCTGGGGATTGGTCTGAAAGTTGTAGGCAGATGGCTACCCTATTCAACAAGAATACTGAATCTCTATACGAGGGCAAAGGCGGAATGTCTACTGTGGATTTCTGCAACGCTATGGGAAAAGTACCTCTAACTTGTGAACCTAACACTAGATGGGTATACGGCACTTCCGCTGACGTTCTAGGGGCTATAATAGAAGTAGCTACTGGAAAGCCTTTTGGACAGTTCTTACAAGACGAAATATTTACACCTCTAGGGATGGTTGATACTGGTTTCTATATTCCACAAGAAAAGTATCACAGATTGGCTCAAGCATACTATTATAATAGTGCTAATAAACATATACTCCTAGACTTTATAAACCTATGCATTACAAACTACAGAACTCCCCCTAAGTTTGAAAGCGGTGGTGCTGGTTTAGTATCCACTATAAACGACTACAAACAGTTCGCTAAGATGCTAATAAACGAGGGTACTCTTAACGACGCTAGAATACTTAGCAGAAAATCTGTAGAGTTGATGAGAACCCCTTACTTAAACGGCAACATAGAAAACGAACACAAACACGAGGGCTACAACTACGGTTGCTTAGTAAGAGTCCTTGAAGATAAACAGTTGGGTGGTACTAATGCCTCTCTAGGTGAGTTCGGTTGGGATGGTTGGACTGGCAACTACTTCTGTGTAGACCCTGTGGAAAAGCTATCCATAATGTACTTTATACAAGAGTGTGGCACTGGTTTCACTGAGGAGGCTAGAAAGATTAGAGCCATTACATATGGTGCTATCGAATAGGTGGTGCAGTTATGAAAGTTTTAATAGTAGAGGATGAACCCTCCCTAAACAAGATTATGTTGAAAAAACTCCGTGCAGATGGCTTTTCCGCTGACAGCTGTTTTTCAGGCTCGGAAGCACTAGACTATATAGAAGTAGGCAACTACGATATGATACTACTTGATATTATGATTCCCTCCCCTAATGGTATTGAAGTTTTAAAGATTCTTAGGGACAAGGGCAACAACGTCCCAGTGATACTATTAACCGCTATGGGTTCTACTGAGGACAGAGTTAAAGGACTTAACTACGGTGCAGATGACTACATATCCAAACCTTTTAACTTTCAAGAACTTGAGGCTCGTATGTATGCCGTTAGCAGAAGACAGTCTGGAAACTCTACTAATAAGTACACTATTGCCGACTTAGTAGTTGAAACCGACACTAGACAAGTATTCCGTGGGGGCAAAAATATAGACCTCTCTGCTAAAGAGTTTGCTATACTAGAATACATGATTAGAAATAAGGGAATAGTACTCTCTAGAGAAAAGATAGAACAGAATGCGTGGGACTTTAACTATGAGGGCGGTTCTAACATAGTAAACGTATATATTAGGTATCTCCGCCAAAAGATAGACGATGATTTTGAGTGTAAACTTATACATACTAAAAGGGGCGTTGGATACGTTCTAACAGACCAACAAGTTAATTGATAGGATAAAATACCCTTGAAAAAAATCTAATTTGGTGGTATAATGTACATTGATATAAGAATGAAAGGAACGTGTTATATTATTATGAAAAATACTGTTGAAACTTTTAAAAAGCAAAAACTTAATGGTGACAAGATTACCATGC
>CAYXNU010000199.1:0-3126 GCA_964466485.1 uncultured Ruminococcus sp. | reverse complement strand
TTTCTAGATAGTACTGTAGTAGCGTCAAGGTGAGCAAAAGTAGTAGCAGGGGCAGGGTCTGTAAGGTCGTCTGCAGGGACGTAAACGGCTTGTACAGAAGTAATAGAACCCTTGTTAGTAGAGGTAATCCTCTCTTGCAAAGCACCCATTTCTGTAGCCAAAGTAGGTTGATATCCTACAGCGGATGGCATTCTACCTAGTAGTGCGGAAACTTCCGAACCCGCTTGTGTAAACCTAAATATGTTGTCTATAAATAGCAACACATCTTGATTTTCTCTATCTCTAAAGTATTCAGCCATAGTCAACCCAGATAGAGCCACTCTCATTCTAGCCCCAGGGGGTTCGTTCATTTGACCGTATACTAGTACAGTCTTGTTAATAACACCGCTCTCGGACATTTCATTGTATAGGTCGTTGCCCTCACGGGTACGTTCACCCACACCAGTAAATACAGATATACCGCCGTGTTGGTTAGCAATGTTGTTAATCAACTCTTGAATTAATACGGTTTTACCTACACCCGCACCACCAAATAGACCTATCTTACCGCCCTTAAGGTAGGGTGCTATTAAGTCTATAACTTTAATACCAGTTTCCAAAACCTCACTAGTAGCGGTTTGTTCCTCATAGGATGGTGCTTCTCTGTGGATAGCCCATCTTTCTTTAGTTTCGGGCATAGGTTTTTCGTCCACGGGTTCGCCTAGTAGGTTAAATATTCTACCTAGAGTTTCTTTGCCCACAGGCACTTTAATAGGGTTGCCAGTGTCTATAGCATCCATTCCACGAACTAAACCATCTGTAGAACTCATAGCGATACACCTAACAACATCGTCACCGATGTGTTGAGCAACTTCTATAGTAAGCTTAACACCGTGGTTATCTATTTCTATAGCGTTTAATAGTTTAGGGAGATTATCTTTGTCGAACTTAACGTCTACAACAGCACCGATAATCTGCACTATTTTACCTACATTTTGCATAGTAAAAAAATACCGTCCCTTCTCGTTTATTTATCATGCATATTACATAAGTTCAATGTAATTTATACGGAACGCCACAATGGGCGTTCCATACAAATGAATCTATTCTACGCTAGTAGCACCGCTTACAATCTCTGTAATCTCTTGAGTAATTGCTGATTGTCTAGCACGGTTGTACTCTAAGGATAGAGAGTCTATCATTTCGGTAGCGTTATCTGTAGCGTTTTCCATAGCCGAACGTCTAGAGGCTTGTTCGGATGCAAAGCTATCCACGATAGTGCAATACAACATACCAGCAATATACTTAGGCACTAGCATATTAAACACATCTTCGGCAGATGGCTCGAACTCTGTAATAGTTCTTATCTTTTTAATCTTAACATCATCATCATTTTGCACGTTAGGTATTGGTAAGAGAGTCATACGTCTAGCCTCTTGTAGTATAGGTGATACATAGTTAGTAAATATTAGTTCTATAGTATTAACTTTGCCGGATTTAAAAAGCTCCATGATTGTGTCGGTAATGCGTTCAGCCTTGTAAATAGACATATGTTCAGCTATGCCGACATAGCTATCTACTATAGTATAAGAACGCTTTTCAAAGTACTCGACAGCTTTTTTGCCTATAGGTATAACCATAGTATTTCCACCGAGTTCTTCGATTCTATTTTCAACCATTTTAATGACGTTAGTGTTAAAGCCACCCGCAAGACCTCTATCACCAGCGATAACGATAAATAGCGGTGCTATATTCTCTTTAGATACAGGTTGAGTGTACACCGATGGTGGACTCTCTAATGCAGTTTGACAGATAACCTCATACATGGATTGAAAGTATTCTCTACAATTGTCCGCACGTTCCTTTGCTTTTCTTAGCTTGGATGATGATACCAATTCCATAGCTTTGGTAATCTGCATGGTGCTTTCAACACTCTTGATACGTCTTTTAATATCTTTAATGTTAGAAGATGCCACTTCAAAAAACCTCCCACTATTATTAATTTAATTCACTTACATATTTTTTAACATATTCGGATAACACAGACTTTAGGTTTTCTTCGTTATCCTTAGTTAAATCTTTAGTTTCACTAATTGAAGATATTATGTCAGGATGAGTAGTATCTAGGTAGTTAAATAGGCTGTCTTGAAAGTCTTGTACACTTTTCAAAGGAATATCTTTAAGGAAGTCATTAACTACAGCATAGATTATTACTACTTGATGTTCTACGGTTACAGGTGAGTTTTTATCTTGTTTTAAAACTTCAACTATTCTTTCACCTTTTTCTAGTCTGTCTTTGGTGTCCTTGTCTAAATCAGAGCCAAACTGTGAGAAAGATTGCAACTCTCTAAATTGTGAGTACAAAAGCTTTAAAGAACCCGAAACTTTTTTCATAGCTTTAATCTGTGCGGCAGAACCAACTCTTGATACGGATATACCAGGGTTTACCGCAGGTCTTACACCAGAATTGAATAGGTCTGTTTCTAGGAATATTTGTCCATCTGTAATAGATATTACATTAGTTGGAATATAAGCAGAAACGTCACCCGCTTGAGTTTCGATGATAGGTAAAGCTGTTAAAGAACCTCCGCCATAGTGTTCATTTAGAGAACAAGCACGTTCAAGCAATCTTGAATGCAAGTAGAATACGTCACCAGGGTAGGCCTCACGTCCAGGGGGACGTTTTAGCAATAGCGAAAGAGTTCTATAAGCTACAGCGTGTTTGGATAAATCATCGTACACGCAAAGAACGTCTTTACCTTGATTTAAGAAGTATTCGCCTATAGTAACACCCGAATATGGTGCTATATATTGCAATGGTGCAAGTTCGGAGGCTGTAGCAGATACCACTATTGTGTAGTTCATAGCGTCGGCTTTTTCGAGCGTTTCCACAACGTTGGCTACAGTAGAACGTTTTTGTCCTATGGCTACATAGATGCATATTACACCTTTGCCCTTTTGGTTGATAATGGTGTCTAAAGCTATAGTAGTCTTACCAGTCTGTCTGTCGCCTATGATAAGTTCTCTCTGTCCTCTACCTATAGGAATCATGCTGTCTATAGCCTTAATGCCAGTCTGTAGGGGTTTGTGTACAGACTTTCTAGTGATGATACCAGGGGCAATCTTTTCAATGGGAGAAGTTTCCTT
>CAYXNU010000198.1:0-3165 GCA_964466485.1 uncultured Ruminococcus sp. | reverse complement strand
TTTCCAATTTGTTACCAATGATACCATTTAAAGAGATTTTGTCAAATTCATTACCGTATAGATACAATAGCCTTAATAGTTGGTTGGCATTGCTAACGTAGTATTGCCTATACTCTCCTCCTAAAGTTGCGTCATCCTTTATAGTATATTCTAGTGTGTCATCAATGGATTCAATAGTATCTTTATTAGTATTGTCATCTTTTATGTATCCATAAGATGAGAGTGCTGGTGTATTATCGTTTAATGTAGCCCACATAGCAATATTATTAGTAAAATTATTTTTACTTGTATTTAAAGCACCACTATCACTTACTTTAATCCACCCTAAATCATTCATTTTTTTCTTCCACTGTGATTTTACAAGGTCAGTAGTTAGTTCTTTGCTTTGCAAATTTTCTGAAATATTGTTTGCCTCGGAGGCTATATCAACTTGTTCTGTCGATGTTGTATCTGTGTCTGTGGTATCAACTGCAGAAAGTATGGCTGAAGAATTGTCAAAAACTATGATGTTAAATATAAAAGCAAATGCCATAAATATGGCAACAAATCTGTCACAAAGTTTTTTATCCATAAAAAATCCACTTCCTTTAGTTTTTAACGAATATATTATACTAAATTCCCATATGATTGTAAATATTATAACATTTTTAGGCTTTTAAGTCAATATATTTATAAGTGAAATGTTCGTGAAAATAATGGTTTGGTTATGCATATTTCTGCCTATACGGTAGTATATATATACTCGTGGGAAAATTGGCAGTGCTAGACATAAGCCACAATTAATTGCGAACGCACAAGTAAATTATTGACATTTCTTACAAAATGGTTTATTTAGGGTTGACAAAATCTCCTAAGCGTAATATAATGGAATATAACAATAACCAAAAAGAGTTATAGTTGCAAAGATATTATTAATGAAGTGAAATCTATTATAGATGGGAGTTGAGTAACAATGACACATACCTATGTACATAAGAGCGTTTTCTTAGGGGGGGTAATTATACCCATTTGAATGCTTTAGAAGAAACTTTAAATTTTAACATTAATGTCAGTTGGCACTATTTTAGCGGTAAAGTGTTTTGTGGGGCTTTATTTGCTAGATAGTGGTTTTTTGTTCCCTAAACGTTTTCATTGTATTACGATATGAATATAGGTAAATATTCAAATTTGTTCCATATATATAAAGAAAGGTCTTTTCATGATGATATATGCAGATAAAAAGTCTAAAGACAAAGGTTCAACGCTAAACACGATTTTTAGGGCTATAGGCATACTATTGTGTGTAATTCTAATACCGATATTACTTACTAATATTTCCTTGATATTCCAAAGCTACACTAACAAGGACGAAGTCCCTAAGCTACATGGCTACAGTCCATTGATAGTGCTAACGGGTTCTATGGAAGATACAATAGAAAGCGGTGACTTAATAATCGTGCAAAAGATAGATAGCACTGACGTTAATGTTGGCGATATTATTGCCTTTTTCGACCCCGAAAGCGTTAGCAATAGCGTAGTAACCCACAGAGTTACTCAAATAGTTTCCGAGGGCAATACGATATCTTTTAAAACCAAAGGTGACGCTAACAACGTTGAAGATAGCTTCTTAGTGCCTAGCAGTAGCCTTGTGGGAGTATACAAGACTAAACTTAGCGGTGTGGGCAACATGGCAATGTTTATGCAAACTACTACTGGTTTGGTAGTATGTGTTATACTGCCTATGGTACTCTTAGTGGGCATTGACGTTATTCGACACAGACAGTTTGAAAAACAAAACCAAAAAGATACAGCATTGCTACTCGCTGAACTTGAACAGCTAAAGTCACAAACTACACAGAACGACAACAGTATTAATCAATAAATCCATTAGTTAATATTTTAATATTGAAAGGAGTTTTTTGTATGAAGAAAAACAAACCTATGAAAGTCGCTGGATATCTGTTAGTAGCTACTTTGCTATCAACTAGTATGGTTTCGGGAACGTTTGCTAAGTATGTAACTCAAGATACTGTGGAGGATACTGCTCGTGTGGCTAAGTTCGGTGTTACTGTTACGGCTGAGGGCGGTCTGTTTGCTAAAACCTATAAAGATGTTACTGGTGGCAATACGCCCCCTACTTCTAGTGATACTACTGCCACACTAACTGTAAAATCTAGTAATGATGATAACGTCATTGCACCGGGTACTAAGAACGATACTGGTGTTACGTTCTCTGTTAGTGGTACACCTGAGGTTGCTGTAAAGGTTACTTTTAGTATTGAGGGTACAGACGTATGGCTAGGTACTGGCACTTATCAAGATATGACTAATAGTAATAATAGTACTTTTACATTTAATGATAACGCTTACTACCCTATTGAGTACACTTTGACATATCCTGACCCCGATAATAGTAGTTCAAAGAAAACAGTATCTGCTAAGGGCTTAACAGCACTACAAACTGAACTAGCTAAGATTAGTCTAAAATATGATGCTGGTACAGATTTATCTAAAACTGGTAGTTATCAACTCACTTGGAAATGGGATTTTGGTAGTAGTGGTGTGCCTTCGGGAAACGACAAAAAAGATACACTACTAGGCAACTTAGCCACTGGAACACTTACTGGTAACAATCTACCAACTAAATACACTAGTGGCGGTACTGTTGGAGCGACTGGAACTTACAATCTAAACGCTGATGTAAACTTAACCATCACAGTGGAACAAGTAGACTAAACCATCACTTTGAGGAGAGAACAACTATATGCTAAGAAAATACACCACCTTTTGGATAATAGCTATAGTGTTGCTACTGTGTGATTTGCTTACGTTAGCAGTCTTGTTTTCAAGGTTGGATTCCTACACGACAGAGTTTAAAAACGTAATATCGTTGTTGGGTGGTGCAGAAGTCTACGAGGGTTCTTATGATGAAACCCCTAAAGTTTGGATTGTTGAGAATGACGTGGAACTCTTTAAACATTTCAGCGAGGGCAACACTGAAAAGATTATTTATCCATCGGCATACAACGAGTATACTTTCACTTTGGAAAACCCTAGCAAACACCTACTTGACTATGAACTAACTATGGAGGCTTACGTTACTGGCACGGACTATATATTACCTGTAAATGTAAACTTATACGACTACACTGGCAAGTATATCATAGGTAGCGAAAACCAAATGCT
>CAYXNU010000197.1:0-3182 GCA_964466485.1 uncultured Ruminococcus sp. | reverse complement strand
TAAAGAGTTCCCTGTAACTATTAAAGACTTTAGACCCCTAAATGAAGCTATCATCACTAGTGGAGGGGTATCCATTAAGGAGATTAATCCTAAGACTATGGAATCCAAAATAATTAAGGGGTTGTACTTTTCAGGAGAGGTTATAGACGTAGATGCCTATACAGGCGGTTTTAATCTACAGATAGCGTGGGCAACAGGTTACGTTGCTGGGCTAAATATGTAATTGGAGGTAATACCTTATGAACGATAGACTAAAACAACAACTAGAATTTTTAATAGAAATAGACAAAATGAAAAATATCTATAGGCAAACTTTGGTGCTACACGAGGACAGAGCCGAAAACGATGCTGAACATTCATGGCATTTGGCTATGTTAGTTATGATACTATCCGAGTACAGCAACCAACCTATTGACGTTCTACACACCATTAAGATGGTTCTAATACACGATATAGTCGAAATAGACGCTGGTGACACCTACTGCTACGATGTAGAGGGCAACAAAACCAAAGCTGAACGTGAAGAAAAAGCCTCCCAAAGGTTGTTCGGTATGCTACCTAGTGACCAACAACAAGAACTCTATTCCCTTTGGAGAGAGTTCGAGGACAAGCAAACCCCCGAAAGCAAGTTCGCTAATGTGGTTGACAGAATACAACCATTAACTTTAAACTACTGCAAAGGTGGTATTTCATGGGCTAAGCATGGGGTATCTAGTAAGCAAGTACTTGAAAGAAATGCTCACATGGGCGAGGGTTCGGAAGAACTTTGGCAGTATGTTCAAGCTATAGTAGACGACGCTATCAAAAAGGGAATGTTCCCTAATGAATAGCACTAAAAACCCCCTACCATTAGGTAGGGGAATGTTTTATATATCTATTATCCAAATATAAACTGATACGTTACACCAAACCACTCACGGACGAAGTAAGTAGGTACTAAATACCATGAGGTTTTTGCGGATATGCTATAAGTTTTAAAGTCTAACTTTTTAGCTATCATAGATGCTCTTAGTTGGTGATACCCGTCAGTCACTACTGTGATGCTATCGGTTGGCAAACCTTGTCCCTCTAGGATTTCTTTTGAATACTTAAAGTTTTCATAGGTGTTCGTGGATTTATCTTCCATGATAACTCTACTTTCGGATATTCCTTTATCTACTAAGTATTCTCTCATGCATTGAGCCTCTGATATCTGTTCGTCATCGCCCTTGCCCCCTGATACTATAGCTATAACGTCGGGGTTTTCCGCAAGGTAGTTGTAGGCGGTATCAAGGCGACGTTTCAACATTAAACTAGGTTTAGTGCCTTTAACTTTGCACCCTAATACTATAATGTTGCTAGGTTCGCTAGGGTGGTTATTCATAGTAAATACCATAACCCCTGATATTACCACTGCTAATAGTATACATATCACCACAAGCACTGATAGTACATTTATAGCAACTCTACCTACAGACTTTTCCATAATGGTATCTATTAGCTTAGAAAAGCTATCGTTAAATGCAAATACAAAAAGTCCTATTACAGATACAGCTATCCCGACTATGTTCCCTAAGTTCAAGATTCCACCAGTAACCATCGGTACTATGAATATTAGTAGTAACATTGCAAATATTACAGAAAAGCACACTTTAATAGGTGTGCTTTCTATATGTGTCAAAAGATTGCTCATAGTGTTAGTTAATGCTCTTTAGAGCCTGTGCTAGTTGGTCTGGACATGATGTGCCTTTACCGTTGCAGTTAGTACCCTCAAGTCTAGCGATAACGTCGTCAATCTTCATGCCCTTAACTAGTGAGCCTATACCCTTTAGGTTACCGTTGCAACCGCCTACGAAAGATACACTTTCTAGAGTGTTAGTGTTCTCATCGTACTCAATAGTAATCTGTCTAGAACATACTCCCTTTGGTGAATAAGTGAATGTTTTCATAATTAAAACTTCCTTTCCATTTAAGATATTTATTTATTATTTATTTTAGGAATATCTAAAAAAGATTATTCCATATTAACCGCCGTATATTACATTAATGATAACGCTCTGTGAACTGTCGTCCTCAGTGAAAAACCACAACCTAATATCGTTATAATCATTACTGCTAGTAGGTGCTTTAACTAACGTATGTGGTGAAAACGTATCTAAACTTAAACTCTTATCTTTAGTAAAATAAAAGTATGAGTGTAGATAGTGCAAATCATCACTAATAGTTTTGCTATCGGTAAAAGTTTCCGAGTTGGATATAGTAGTGTAGTCGTCTAAAAAGTCTTGATAGTTTCCAACATTTTTGATATACACACTGTAGCAAGTTCCTGCCATCATTTGGTTTTGGTGGAAGTATTCCACAACGTTGGAAGTATCTTCAAGATTAGTATATAGCATTGAGTTTATCTCTTGCAAGTCCTCACTAGAGATGTTGCTATCGAGTTTACCGCCAAAGTCATACCACCAAAAGAATATACCCAATCCTAAAAAGAACACAACACTAGCAACCAAAATAAACATTTTTGGATATGGTTTCGAGGGTTTAGTTTCATTAGCAACTACTGTCATGATAGTTCCCCCTTAACTAAAAGTCAAAGTCACAACCTTCATTAATTATAACTGATTCTATGCCCTGTACGATATTTATAGCTTTTAGGATACCTTTAATTGCTACATCTTCGTACTGTGGTTCAACGTTGCCGAGGTCAAGGTAGATGTTTACTTTTTCGTCATCTTTAGTTACGTCAATGTATCCCATGTAGATATCTTTCTCATCATAGGGTTGTATAAACTCTGTTATTGCCTTGCTGATTTCTATAAACTTATCGTATATGTTATTATCCTCAAGGTATATGCTATAGCTAAAGTTTTCGCCATCGATACCCACCATATGAGTTTTGTAGTATAGTCCAAGTTTGTCAAGTCCCATCATCTTGTCGAGATCGTATTCCATATCCATAATTGTACCTCCAAAAATTATTATGAATATATTACTAAATAGCGTTACAAAAATGTTAATTCTTTACTTAAGCTTAGCTACACCCGATTTAATAGCAGCCTCAGCAACGGCTTCAGCTACGGCGTTAGCTACACTTCTATCAAAAGCATTAGGGAGAATGTTATCAGCGTTAAGTTCACTTTCGGGAACACAACTAGCGATAGCATAGGATGCTGCCATCTTCATTTCCTCATTGATATCAGTAG
>CAYXNU010000196.1:0-3183 GCA_964466485.1 uncultured Ruminococcus sp. | reverse complement strand
TAGAGTACCACTTAGTCTTGTACTTTGCAGGGAGTTCCTCGCCGTTGCCGTTCTGTCCTGAAAGTGGTTGGTAGGTTAATGAAATACTCTCATAACTCTCACCACGAGCAAGTTTCATAGCCTTAGAGCGTTCCATAGTTAGTTGTACTGGGTCGTAGTTAGCGTGACGGAATATAGTATTTTGTGCAAGTTGAATCTTCTTAATGCCGTCTGCAAAAGTTTCAGTAGGCTCAATAATAGTTCTACATGGGAAGTAATGTATTCTAGTACCACCTGAATTTCTTTCTAGAAGTGTACCACGTCTAGCAATGGTAGTCTTTATAGATACGTCTTTTTCGTTGTTGTTGAATATAGATAGTACAGTCCTTAAGCCCATGAGTAGCATACATACTATAGGTACGTTCTTTTCTCTACAGAAGTCTATAATCTGTTTAGAGGGTTCTGTTTCTAGGCTGTATACAGATATCTGTGCTGTGCAGTCTGTGCTTACAATCTGTGCGGAACGTTTGTCGGGGTTTCCGCTGTCTAGTCTAGCACGGATAATTCTTCCCATACCAGCGAAATCTGTGTACATAGGTTCGGGTTCTTGTAGTACTTGTTCCCAATACTTTTTATCTCTTTGGAATGCTTTGCTTTCGGGGTACTGTAAATCTTTCTTTAGGCACTCAATGTAAGAGGACATTTCTTCTGGGAACTCTACTTGTTCGGGGTATCTCTTAGCACAGTATATTTCGATAATATCTTTTAAGAATAGGAATAGTGAACTAGAGTCCATAGTCATATGTTGAACGTTGATATATAGACCATTGTAGCCGTCTGGGAACTGTATCATAATAATTCTATTTAGTTGAGAGTCGTACATATTGAAAGGTATCTTAGTATATTCAGTAAGTTTCTTGTGGATATCTTCCTCATTCCAGTGGCGGTAGTCGTGGAGTTCAATATCTTGTGGAACGTCAGGGACTACATACTGCCAAAGGCTTTTGTCTTCCTCTTGATGGAAACGTAATCTAGAACATTCATGACGTTGGTATGCTGTAAATATAGCATCCTTTAGTATATCGAAGTCTATATCTATTTGGATATATAGTCCGCTACCTATGTTTAATACTTGTGGCTTACCACAAGCCATTACTGTAAAAAAGTGCATTTTTTGTGCAGGTGCTAAAGGGTAACACTCACGCTTTACACCATCGATTTCTATTTCTTTCATAAACATAATATTAACACTCCTTGAAAGATTAATCTTTTATGTATTTACTTATAAATTCTTTTACGTTATCCATAAAGAGATTTTCGTTTTCGTAAAAAGCTGCCGCATGACCAGCACCCTCAACCCAAACTAATTTTTTAGGTGCAGAACACTTATCATAGTTTTCTTGAGTCATCCATGTAGGAACAAAGGTATCTTCTTTACCCGCAACGAATAGCGTAGGAGTAGTAGTAACTTCCATAGCCTCTGTTGTGGTGTATTCGTTGTAGCCGTACCCCGCAAACTTCTTACTTACGGCACTAGTTAAGTTCATTATAGGGAACTTTGGTATATGATAATCTCTTTTTAGTATGTGTGCAAATACAGACTCTGGGGAAGTAAATCCGCAGTCTGCAACGGCAAACTTTACATTCTTAGGGAGGTCTTTAAAACCTGTAGTCATAAGCACAGTAGAAGCCCCCATAGAATCCCCATGGATTACTATTTGAACATCCTTGCCAAAACGTTCTATAGCGTAGTTAATCCATGCTAGTAAGTCATATCTGTCTAGGATACCAAAACCTATGTACTTGCCCTCGCTCTTTCCATGCGCTCTGTCGTCCACAAGTATGGAAGAAAAACCTAACTCGTGATAAGCTTTTGCTACTGGTGGGCAATCGTTCATAGCGTTGCTAGTGTATCCGTGTAAGCAGATTAGTAGCTTGTTAGTAGGGTTTTCATGTTGTAGATAGTAACCATGTAACTTTAGTCCATCTTTCGACTGAATATATACATCCTCGTACCCGTGAGCGTTTACCCATTCTCTGCCTTGCTCTATAGTCTTTTTGTAGCCCTGCCACTTGTTATCAGAACCCATCTCACTAGCAGATACCATAGGCTTATCTTTTCTAAGTATAGTAAGTCTAAAGAAGTAGATAGTTAGTACAGCGTAGAAGATGACTATTAGTCCCAATATGGCTAATAATACTTTTAGAATCATTGTGATAGTCCTTTCTCTCTGTTTTCGTTTAAGATGCTAGTAACAAACGTTAAAGAACCTTTAGGTGCAGACAGACTTTTTTCTATGACGGTAGCTAAGTAGTCCATTCTTTCCATAGTATCTAACATTTCTTGAGTGGGTAGTAGTTGTCCATCAAATACCATAAGCATAGCCATTATTATAAGTTCTGCACTCTTTTTGGGGTTGTCTGTAGTAAATATTCCCTTTTGAGTACCCTCAATAATATTCTTTTCTAGTGGTGCTACGGAATACTTCATAATTGTAGACTTTAACCTTTGGTGCAAATACATATCGGGTTGCAAAAACAAAGTATGTAGATAGTTTTCAGTACCATCCAAAAAAGTACTAGTGGAGGTAACTCTAAATTGAGTTTGCATTCTCTCGAATACGTCTAAATTGTTATTCTCTACAGTGTCGTAATACTCTTTGATTATGCGTTCTATAGTCCTTTGAACAATGCCATCTAGTATATCATTTTTAGTTTCGACATAGTAGTATATGCTACCTTTTCCCATACCAGCCTCTTTAGCAATTTTGCTAACGGAAACTTCTGCAATGCCGACTTTTTTTATCAATGATATTGTAGCCTCGTAGATAAGTTCTAGTTTATCTACTTTCAAATTATATCACCTCAACAGATAAAATTTACCTTTCGACCACTGGTCGAATTTTTAGAAATATTTTTTCGACCGTCGGTCGAATTTCCTTATGCATTAAGTATACCACATAAAGTCAAGGAATATATTAACAAACTGTAAATTAAATGGCTGGTTTTATGTATTTCCAAAACTTTGTATGATTGTATAATTTAGGACAATATTATTGTTATATTTTCCATATTTTCTACAACGGAATAACAAGCAAAAAAATAGCGGAACGCCGTGGGCGGCGTTCCGTACACAAGAAAATAAATTATTTTTGTAGGGAACGGCGATTCGCCGTTCCGTTGCTAAAAAAACGTTATACATAT
>CAYXNU010000195.1:0-3187 GCA_964466485.1 uncultured Ruminococcus sp. | reverse complement strand
ACAGTCTGTGGAAACAATGTAGATGGATTTATCGTCACCGTAGAAGTATAAAATATATTCAACGATAAAAAGGTCAATCAATGATTGACTTTTTTTGTTGATAGTTATATAATTATTAGGTAGCGTATTAACTGTTAGTAAACGTTAATCGCTAAGTAATATTAGATTGGTGGATTGCTTTCAATGGAAAAGTATAGAAAACGTACATGGTGCGAAATAGATTTAAACGCCCTAAAGTATAACATAGATACTATTAGAAGTATCACAGATAAGAGGATTATTGCGGTAGTTAAAGCCAACGCTTACGGGCATGGCGATGTGGAAATCGCTACAGAGTTGCAAAACCTAGGCATAGACTACTTTGCGGTTTCAAACATAGATGAGGCTATGAAATTACGTCAGCATGGTATACATGGCGAAATATTGATACTAGGCTACACCCCTATTGAGGAGGTTGAGTTGCTATCCCAACACGATATAATACAAGCCGTTCTAGGCTTTGAATACGCTACTAAGCTACAAGAATCCCTACAGGCAAAGGGCTGTACTGCTAGGGTGCATTTGGCTATAGATACCGGTATGAACCGCATAGGGTTTATACAGAACGAAAACCACGACACCTTAGAGGATATCAAAAAGGTTTACACTATGCCAAACCTAAAGATAGATGGTATCTTTACACACCTATGTGTAGCTGACAGTTTCCGTCAAGATAACGTGGACTTTACAGAGTATCAGCTTTCCAACTTAGATACCATAGTGGCAGAACTTACTAAGTCAGGCTATGACTGTGGGCTAGTCCACGCACAGAACAGTGCAGGATTAACCAACCTAAAAAAAGAGCAGTATGGTGCGGTTAGAGCGGGTATCATCCTATACGGCTTGAACCCTAGCGACGACGTTAGAAAAGATATAGTCTATAAGCCTATCATGTCGCTAAAGAGCGTGGTTAGTATGGTTAAGTACATATCTACTGGGGATACCGTAGGCTATGGCAGAACTTTCACTGCTGACAAAACCATTAAAGTGGCAACTGTTACCGCTGGTTACGCTGACGGCTACAGCAGACTACTATCCAACAAGGGCGAAGTGCTAATACATGGTACTAGATGTAAAATCATCGGTAATGTGTGCATGGACCAGTTTATGGTGGATGTATCCAACGTGGAAAACGTTCAGTGCGGTGACGTTGTAACCCTCGTAGGCACTGACGGAAACGAAACTATTACCCTTGACGAACTCGCTAATACCATAGGCACTATCAACTATGAGTTGGCTTGTAACATCAGCTTGAGGGCTAGTAGGGTGTACGTTAGGAACGCTTAAATATTTTTAAATGGAGGTTTTACTATGAAATTCACTTTTGACGAAGTTTGCGATGTAGTATCAGAAGAATGCAACTACTTCGATGGAGAGCCTTTAATATGGTTTGAAATGGTATGGATGTTTATGGATAAATATGGCTTAAACATCTATAACAACGTTCCCGAAAAGCTTTCCATATACTGTCGCATATACGGAATGTGCCTAATATATTCCAAATTTTGTGACATTCTCAACGGTGGCTATGGAGATGTAGACCATCTTGACTTAGATATCGACGTTGCATCGCTATACAGCGACTACACATACGACGAAGACGAAACATTAGAAGAATACTTAATGAACCTTATAGAAGACGGAAACAACGTTAAATCGGTCTTTGACGTGCTAAACGAAGACTTAAACCTAAGTACTGCCTTTGCATCTTTGTACTATTCTAGGTACTATAATAGGTATTCGTTACAGGACTGGGAAACCGATGAGTATTACTATGCCGACGACCCCAACTCTTACGACGAAGATTACGAAACTAGAAAAGCATACGCTCAGTGCAAGGACGTAAACGAGATATACAACGACATCCTTAACGAAGTAGATGCGGACAGAATGGAAGCTTTTTCATGGTTGAGCAACTACATGAGTTAGCAAAAATATTTCCCTAGTGGCGTATATTTTGCATAAAAACTCCAATACTATATAGAAATACACTAGCAAAGGAGTTTTTAATATGTCTAGTTTCAACGATACTGTAGAGTTGCTAAAAGAATGTAATTCTGGTATAAAAATGGGGGTGTCTGCTATAGATGAGGTTCTCGAATATGTAAAGGACGATACCCTAAAAGATATCCTAAATAGTTCCAAAGAAAAGCATTCCATGTTGGGTGACGACACCCACGCTCTACTAGAAAAGTACCACGAGGAGGGCAAAGAGCCTACTCCCATGGCTAAGGCTATGTCATGGATAAAGACAAACTTTAAAATATCAAATAGCCACACAGATAGCACCATCGCCGATTTAATCGTGGACGGTTGCAATATGGGTACTAAGTCGCTGTACAAGTATCTCAATGAATACTCCAGTGCGGAAGAAAAAGCTAAAGATATCGCTAAAAGGTTAATAAACATTGAGGAAAAGCTAATTACCGACTTGAGAAGTTACCTATAAATGTTCATAAAAATTTCCCATTGCTATATGCTTTGGGATTTTTTGCTTTAAAAGTTAATTTTCTGTAAATATTTTTTTTAATATGTATATAAGTATACATATTTTCGCTTAAAATAGCCCCCTTATGAAAGGACTTTTTTCCTGACATAAAACTTATAAAGGCGGTAAAAAAATCATGCAGAAAGATGATAACACTTACAACTATCAACAGAGGGTTGCCCCAAAGATTCGTGTTCTTTGCAAGATGATGAGAATATCTGTAAACGAACTTTCCGACAAGCTAGGCTACAGCAGAAAGACTGTATCTAGTTGGGTAAATGGTATGTCTATACCCAACATTATGATATTTGAGGAGATTTGTAAGATTTTAAACGTTCCTATAGCACTTATGCTATCCGAGGAAGATTTAAGACCAAACTATGGCAACTTGAAAGACTGTCCCAAAAGCCGACTAGACCCCAACCGACGTAAATGGCTCATTGCACACCACAGATGTGTATACTGCTACGCAAAGCTTAGCCCCACATATGACTATTTAGCGTGTCCAAAGTGCCACGTTAAGTACCTAAGCTACATAAAAAAATAGCACAAAAAAGTCCCAAAAGTTGAACTTTCGGGACTTTTTATATAATAAAAATAATACTTTTTTTTGCAATAAGAAACTATCTCTTGCTGAATTGAGGAGCTCTACGAGCAGCC
>CAYXNU010000194.1:0-3194 GCA_964466485.1 uncultured Ruminococcus sp. | reverse complement strand
TAATAGTAGGCGGTTTAAAAGTAGGTATGGACGTTTCTATTGCGTGTCCTAACGACTACCAACCAGATAAGCAAGTCCTAGACTTTACTAAGGACTTTGGCGACAAGTTCTTTATGACTGACTCCCCTAGCGAGGCTGTTAAAAATGCCGATGTAGTTCTCACTGACGTTTGGGCATCTATGGGTCAAGAGGGCGAGGCTGAAAAGCGTAAGATTGCTTTTAAGGGCTACCAAATCAATGACGAAATTATGGCTCTAACTAATCAAGATAGTTTAGTTATGCACTGCCTACCTGCTCACCGTGGCGAAGAAATTACTGCCGATGTTTTCGAGGCTCACGCTAAGGAAATCTTTGAAGAAGCTGAAAACCGTCTACACGCTCAAAAGGCTGTTATGGTTAAACTCATGGCTGACTAATAAATCTACTGCTTAAAAATTTCTATATACTATATATAAAACACGGAACGATACTCTATGACGCTCCGTGTTTTTACTTTATATTTTTTTATTTACGGAACGGCGAATTGCCGTTCCCTACAAAAACTATAGCATAGCATTAGATAGCATAAGCTTAATGCGGTTTTCTTGATTTACTTTAGTAGCACCAGCATCGTAATCTATAGCTACAATGTTCGCTTGTGGATAGGCTTGTTTAATTACTCTGCTCATACCCTTAGCTACTATGTGGTTAGGTAGACAGCCAAAAGGTTGTGTACATATTACGTTGTTAGTGCCGTGTTCTATTAAAGCACCCATTTCAGCGGTTATTAGCCAACCCTCGCCCATGTTTACCCCTTGACTTATAAACCTATCTGCAAGGGTTCTAAGGTGTTCAAAATCGTGGGGGGCAGTGAATACACCGTGCTTTTCTATAGCACTGTTAAACTCTCTGTGTTTGGATAGCATTAAGTTGTAACCTATTCCCATAGCGAAAACGCTCTTGTTAAAGAAGTCATAAAGGTTGCTGTCGTTTACTTTGGATATTGCACAGTATAGGCAAAACTCTAATAGTGTAGGCACTACAGGTTCGCACCCCTCGGATATTAAGAACTCCTCTAGGTGGTTGTTAGCTAGTGGGGAATACTTAACATAGATTTCCCCAACTATGCCTACTTTAATCTTTCTGTCTTTGGAGCGTTCTACTTTAGCAAAGCTATCCAATATCATGTTGTAGACTTTCTTAGTTTTGGAGTATTCATTGCCTTGTATGAAATACTCTCCTATAGTGTTTAGTAGTTCACTTCTAACCCTGTCGGTATCCCCTTGATGTAGTTCATAGGGTTTGCACTGGTTGTAGATAGTCATTAACATATCACCGTATAGTATGGCATATAGTAGTTTTAAAAGCATAGGTGCAGTTATTTGGAACGCACTACCTTTTTCTAAACCGCTAAAGTTTAAAGATATTACTGGCACTTGTGGGAAAGTATCCTTTAAAGTCTTTCTAAGCAAGTGTATGTAGTTGGACGCTCTACAGCCACCACCCGTTTGAGTAATCATTAAGGCTACTTTGCTAAGGTCATAGCGACCGCTCTTTAAAGCCTCCATAAACTGCCCTATTACTAGTAGTGCAGGGTAGCAAGTATCGTTATGGACGTTCTTTAAGCCCTCGTCTATTACGGTTCTGGTGGAGGTAGTTAATAGTTCTGTTTTATAGCCATAGGTACTAAAAACTTTAGTAAATAGTGTAAAGTGTACAGGCAACATATCGGGGATTAGTATGGTATGGGTATTCTTCATATCCTCGGTAAACACTGGATATTCAGCCATAAGGTTTCTCCTTTCTGTATGTAAACTATAACGCAAACTCGATAAACAGAACAACGTTTATTTTTACACGGCATTCCGCAATGCGACAGCATGGCATTATATCGAATTAGCGTTACGTTAAATCTTTAGGTTACTTACCTAATCTCTTTTTCTGTTCTATAGCTGTAATCAAACTTCTAAGACGTATCTTAACAGCACCTAGATTACTAATCTCATCTATTTTGAGTTGGGTGTATAGTTTGCCCTCACGTTCTAGTATAGCCCTAACTTCGTCAGTAGTGATAGCATCTATACCACAACCGAAACTTACTAGTTGTACTAGTTGCATATCGGGTTGGGTAGTAACGTACTGTGCGGACTTATACAACCTTGAATGGTAAGTCCATTGATTCCATACACCTAGCTTTGGTAAAGTTCCCAAATGTGCTACAGAGTCCTCGGTAACTACTGCTAAGTCTAGTGTAGACATTAGCTTATGTATACCGTGGTTTACTTCCTTGTCTATGTGGTAAGGTCTACCTGCCACTACTATGATATTCTTTCCGTTCTCTCTAGCGAACTTAATAATCTCCTCGCCCTTTTTAATAACGTCTTGACGGTAGTCATCCATTGCGGAAAAACCGTTATTAATAGCGTTGGTAACCTGTTTTTTAGTGATTTGAGGGTACTTGTTCTTTAGGGAGTCGAATACTACTCTAGCGACGTTTTTGTGGTTGCTTAAGTCCATGTAAGGGTGTAGGAAGTTTGAATCGTTTAAGCGTTCAACGTTAGCCTTTAGTAGTTCGGGGTAGTACGCTACTACTGGGCAGTTGTAATGGTTATCGCTGTCGCCCTCGTTTATGTTGTAACTAGCACATGGATAGAATATAAAGTCTATGCCTTTATCTAAAACGCTTTCTATGTGTCCATGGGCTAACTTTGCGGGGTAGCATACTGTATCCGATGGGATGGTATGTTGACCCTTATAGTATAGGTTTCTAGAGCTTTCTTCAGAGTAGACTACTTCAAAGCCTAGTTCTGTAAAGGCTGTATGCCATAGAGGTATCTGTTCATAGAAACTTAACACCCTAGGAATACCTACTCTACCTATAGGAGTACCCTGTGGTTTAATATTCTCATAGGATAGTATTTTGTCGTACTTGTATTCGTATAGGTTAGGAATCTTATTTTCAATCTTGATACCCGCACCCTTTTCGCACTTGTTACCAGAGATAAACCTCTTGCCATTGCTAAACTTTACTATGTTTAGGCTACAGTGAGCAGTACATCCTTTACACTGGGTAGCCATGGAAGTATATGTGAAATCTTTTAGCTTTTCGGCAGTAATTAGTGTGGACTGTCTATCCTTGCACATTTCCTTAGAATATAATGCACAACCTACAGCACCCATCAAACCTGCAACCGCTGGACGTACTACATTTCTGC
>CAYXNU010000193.1:0-3207 GCA_964466485.1 uncultured Ruminococcus sp. | reverse complement strand
AAAAACATAGTATCTAGCTTTTTTTTACATGAGTTTTTTAATAACATAAACTACATAATTGCATTTTAAACTACACGTTTTTAGCAAATTGTCTATTGCATTATTTAAAAAATAAATGTATAATATAGTTGTAATAAAATAGTGTATAAACAAAAAAGTCTAGCCAAAATATTCAATTTTAATGCTATATTTATATTGATTATTTACTTTTTTTGTGATATAATATATACTATACAAAATAGGTAGACAAGTAGGGAGGAATGTATTTGAACAGCAAAGAATTCAACAAAGAACTAAAATTTATCTTTAAAGGTTCGTGTATTATAAACTTAGTTATCTACCTAATTTCTTTAATATTTCAGCGTAACGTTTCAATATTACTTGGCTTAATACTGGGAACTTTTGTGCTGTACATTAACTTACATCTCTTAAGGCATGACCTCGATAATGCCGTTAGATTTGGACACAGTAGACTAAAACTGATGTCTGGGTACTTACTAAGATATCTACTAATAGGCACTGCTTTCTACTTTTCGGTTAATGTTGGGGTAATAAATCCATTTGGGGTTGTAGTAGTACAAACATACCCAAAGGTTTTGTATACCTTAAGGAGTATTATTAACAAGGAAAGGAGCTGTTAAGATGTGAGCAATTTTTTAACAGGTGTTACAGAGATTAACGTTACCGGTGCTAAAATCATTTGGAGTTTTGAAGTCTGTGGTGTTACTATTAACATTACGGAAACTATAGTGCTAGGTTGGTTTGTAATCGCTGTGATAACTGCATTCGTATTGTGGATTACTCACGATATGAAGAAAGTTCCGTCAAAGAAACAAGCCATTGCTGAACTTATAGTCACTACAGTAAATAACCTTGTAGACGAAAACATGGGCAAAGAACATAGGGGCTACTGCCCTTACATTGCTACACTGTTTAGTTACTCTATACTGGGAAGTTTAATTAGTATGATAGGCTTACGTTCTGTAACCGCTGATTTCAACACCACTATAACATGGGCTTTAATAACCTTTGTATTTATAACCTATGCAAAGATAAAAACTAACGGTCTAGGCGGATACATTAAAGGGTACTTTTCACCAATATTCCTTATGTCACCCCTTAACGTCATTAGTGAGATAGCAACGCCTGTATCTATGGCTTTTCGTCACTTCGGAAACATAGCGGGTGGTATGGTTATCACTAGCCTAATATACTTTGCACTTACTGGGCTATCTAATGCTTTAGGTTTAAGCATACCTATATTTACTATCGGTGTCCCTGCGGTGTTGTCTGTATATTTCGACTTGTTTAGCGGATTTATGCAAGCCTATATATTTATAAGCCTATCCATGGCTTTTATTGGCGGTGGTTATTCTAAAGAGTAATCTTAATTTAAAATATCATTTTTTGGAGGTATATCTATTATGTCAGATAAAGCAATCGTTTTAGCTGCATCAGCTATTGGTGCAGGTTTAGCCATGATAGCAGGTATTGGCCCTGGTATCGGTGAAGGTTTCGCTGTTGGTAAGGCTTGTGAAGCTATAGCTAAGCAACCAGAAGCAAAGAGTTCTGTTACTTCTACTATGTTTATCGGTTGTGCCGTTGCAGAGTCCACTGGTATCTATGGCTTTGTAGTAGCGTTGATTCTATTATTTATCAACCCATTTATCTCACAACTTTAATACCACCGTTCAACAAGCTATAGAACGGAGGTATATTTAATATGAATACGCTAGATTTTTTATCAATAGACGTTGGTAGCATAATATTTACTTTAATAAATACGTTGATACTATTTTTGGTGTTAAAGCATTTTCTATTCGGCAGAGTGAATAAAGTATTACAAGACCGTCAAGATGAGGTTTCTAATACCTACAAAACCGCTGACGAAACCCTTGACAATGCCAACCAGTTGAAATCTCAATACACTGAACTTATGGCTGGTGCTAAAGAAGAAAGTGCTGAAATCGTCCAAAATGCTGTTAAAAAGGCTCAACACAGTTCCGATGAGATAGTTTCTAATGCTAAACATGAGGCTCAACATATCATCGAAAGAGCTAACCTAGAAACCGAAAGAGAGATTAAAAAGGCTAAGGCTCAACTTAAAGACGATATATCCGATATGGCTGTGCTTGTCGCTGAACAGATAGTACAACGTGAAATTAATAAAGAAGACCACGAAAAGCTTATCAACGACTTTGTTAATAATATTGAAAGTTAGGTGGTGTGTCTATGAGCAATGCCGTTAAAGTGTACTCTAATGCTCTATTTCAACTTAGCATTGAAGAAAACTTATTAGATACCATCCATAGTGACTTAAAGTCTTGTGCGGACATTTTTAGCAGTGAACCCGAATTTTTAAAGATTCTATCTTCTCCAGTAATATCCATTCAAGAAAAGACTTCTATGCTAGAGGCTGTATTTAAAGATAATTGCAACCAACTAGTCTTTAACTTTATGTGTTTGTTAGCCGAAAAAGGTAGAATAGGCTTGTTTATAGAAATCCAAAAAGATTTCGCTGAACAGTACAACCTTGCTAACAACGTCCTAGAAGCTGAGGTAATTACTTACATTCCTTTAAGTGACGAACTCCGCAAAAAGGTTATCGATAAGCTACAGGTTCAAACTGGTAAGAATGTCACGATTATTGAAACTATCGATAAATCTATACTAGGTGGCATAGTTATCAAATACGATAACACCATCATAGACGATAGCGTAAAGACTAAGTTGAAAAGACTTTCTAAACAACTTCACGAACATTAAAAAGAAGGTGTATATTTTTGAATTTACGTCCAGATGAAATTACTAACATTATTAAGCAACAGATTAAAAGTTATCAATCTAAAGTACAGTTAGATGATATTGGCACTGTTATGACTGTAGGTGACGGTATCGCTAGAGTATACGGTCTTGATAACTGTATGTCGGGAGAGTTGCTAGAGTTTGATGGCGGTGTGCAAGGCATGGCTTTAAACCTCGAACAAGATTTCGTTGGTGCTGTTATGCTTGGCTCGGATGCCGAAATTAAAGAGGGTTCTACCGTTAAACGTACGGGTACTATAGTATCTGTGCCTGTAGGCGAAGAAATGCTCGGTAGAGTTGTCGATGCCTTAGGTAAACCTATCGATGGCAAGGGCGTTATCGTTACAAAGGAAACTTCTCCCATTGAAAAGATTGCCCCTGGTATCATCACTAGAAAGTCTG
>CAYXNU010000192.1:0-3213 GCA_964466485.1 uncultured Ruminococcus sp. | reverse complement strand
AAGCTGGTATGACTTTCGCAGCCGCACTACGTTCTATCTTACGTCAGGACCCTGACATAGTAATGATAGGTGAGATGCGTGACTCCGAGACTGCTGACATAGCTATTCGTGCGGCTATCACGGGACACTTAGTACTATCCACACTACACACTAATGACGCTGCTTCTACTATCGTACGTCTAGTAGATATGGGTGTACAACCTTACATGGTATCTACTTCACTAATAGGAGTTATCGCACAAAGACTTGTTAAAGTTCTATGCCCTAAGTGTAGAGTTCCTAGACCTTCTACAGATGAGGAAAACTCTCTAATGCACATTTCACAATCTGTTACAGTTTACGACAGCAAGGGCTGTAGTGAATGCGGTAACACTGGCTATAGAGGAAGAACTGCTATCCATGAGATTATCCACTGTAGCTCAGACGTTTCTAAGCTTATCGCAAAGAACGCCGGTAAGGATGAGATAGAAGAACGTGCTAAGTTGAATGGTACTCGTTTGCTTAGAGATAACATTTCGGAACTTGTTATGCAAGGTGTAACTACCATGGATGAGTTAGTAAGAGTTACTTACGCTGTTTAATGGTTTGGATTTATTAGGAGGATTTTTCACATGATTGATGAAGAGAGAGTTATTGATATAGACAGAGTATTAGACGAAGTTAGAGTTTTAGGTTGTTCCGACTTGCACTTTACTAATGCTATTCAACCTATAGTAAGACTTAACGGTTCACTTAGAAAGTTAGGTTCTTACCCTGTTATGAATGACACTATTGTTAATGACATTGTAAACCAAATGATTCCCGATGACTTAGTGCCTCAATTTAGAAGACACGAGGACACAGACTTTTCATTTACTACCAAAAGAGGTTTCCGTCACCGTGTAAACGTATATAGACAGAGAAACCATCCAGCAATAGCAATACGTCTATTGCGTAACGATATTCCTAGCCTAGAGGACTTAGCACTCC
This sequence comes from uncultured Ruminococcus sp., assembly GCA_964466485.1. Classification (GTDB taxonomy): domain Bacteria; phylum Bacillota; class Clostridia; order Oscillospirales; family Ruminococcaceae; genus UBA5884. The sequence goes on along the minus strand of CAYXNU010000192.1, from coordinate 2,244 downwards.
CTGACATCATGGCAGACTTTGCTATGCGTCCTAGAGGCTTGATACTAGTTACTGGACCTACTGGTTCTGGTAAGTCTACTACACTTGCCGCTATGATAGACTACGTTAATACTAACCGTTCAGCACACGTTATAACAGTAGAAGACCCTATAGAGTACGTTCACGAACACAAGCGTTGCATGGTAAACCAAAGAGAGGTTGGCCCTGACGTTCCCGACTTTGCAGCTGCATTGCGTGCTGCCCTCCGTGAAGACCCTGACGTTATCCTAGTAGGTGAGATGCGTGACTTTGAAACTATCTCTGCTGCCGTAACCGCCGCCGAAACTGGACACTTAGTATTCTCCACACTACATACTACTAGTGCCTCCGATACCATTAACCGTATCATAGACGTTTACCCAGAACACCAACAGGTACAGATTAGAACACAGTTAGCGAACGTTTTAGTTGGTGTAATTTCACAAACACTACTTCCTAGGTGCGACGGCACAGGACGTATGGCCGCTTTGGAAATCCTTAACGTTACAGATGCTATTGCCGCTATGATTAGAGATAATAAGGTTCACCTTATCCAATCATCCATCCAAACTGGTAAGCAGTTCGGCATGATGTGTCTAGACCAAGAGTTAGCTAGAATGGCTAAACAAGGTTTAGTATACGAAGCTGATGCTCTAGAGCGTTGCCACGATAAGCAAGAGTTCTATCGTTTCTTTAACGCTATTGAATAGTATAGCACAAACAAGAAAATATTCTATTTTATTTTAAAGTAAAGTATGGAACGTCCACTGACTGGGCGTTCCATAGTTAGTTTCAATAGTTTTCCATGTGCCTTGACAAAAATAATATTATATGCTAAAATTGATGTGTTGAGATTTTTTTTTATATATGATGTTACAAATAAGAAAGAAGGAGATTTGACATGAATACTTTTGACTTTTTGAGAAGATATTATAAGTCATCAGAATCCACTGTTATAATATGTAATGCTACTAAAATAAGTTTATGGTTTATCAATTTGGATAGCCTATCACTAATAGAAGATGAACTATTGCCCAATGCCTGTGCAGACCTTTTTGGCAAACCTATATACCAATTAGTCAAGGGTGAACATATCTTAAATATAGGTAAAAGAGCCTATACTTATAACGTTAAAACTCTATCTGATAAAGCAAATTCTTTTGTAGTTGCTGAAATAAGAACGGAATCCATTAACAGTTCCTTTGTGAATAGCGACCAAATTGCCGAACTATTTTCGAACTATGACAACGCTATAAAGGTAAATACTAAAGAGATAACATATCTTTTAAACAAGAGCATGGATGCCAAACAGCTTACTCAAGAGAGTTACGATGCCATTATAAAGTGTACTAGAAATCTTCTTCAAGCCAGTAGAACTATGAGTAGTGTACTAGAAATTAAAGGCGATTTGAAAAACATAAAGCGTGGCAAAAATAGTATATCTTCATTTGCTGTGAGTTTCGTGGAATTGTATGCACCTCTATTTAAGGAAAAAAATATAGACCTAGTTTTAAACTGCTTAGAAGACATTTACGCACCTGTAGGTAAAATATCTTTCGATAACCTATGCACTGCTATATTAAATAGACTCCTTTGCATTAGCGATGGCTATATCGATACTATTACAATATCCCTAGATATGATAGGCGATGGTATTCTAAATCTATTAGTATTTACCGAAAGCAATAGCCAAACCTTAAAGGTTAGCAACCGAGATGATTTAAAGAAAAAGTTGGAACAACAAGATGCTATAGGCAGTGACTTATTTGCCATAAAGTACTTCTGTGAGGGCTACTTTGCAGAGGCTACTCAAAAGGTAAATAGTACTTTGCACAATTCTACCATTAGCGTGAAAATACCTAACTGTGAAATCGAGGGTGTTACAGTTCTTAAGAGCGAACCTGTATTCCCACAACAACTTGATATTTTCTCCAACCAGTATATCGGTATTACAGAATGTCTATCATACTTTAAGTAAGTTTTACATAGATACATATATACATTTAAGGAACGGCTATACCGTTCCTATTTTTTTACAAGAAAACAAAAAAAATCCGCACCGAAAAGGTACGGATTTTTGATATATAAGTAAAATAAATTACTTAATTTCGATAGTAGCACCAGCAGCCTCAAGTTTAGCCTTAAGTTCTTCTGCATCAGCCTTAGAAACGCCTTCCTTAACAGTCTTAGGAACGGATTCAACGAATTCCTTAGCTTCCTTTAGAC
>CAYXNU010000191.1:0-3219 GCA_964466485.1 uncultured Ruminococcus sp. | reverse complement strand
TGGGACTCGAACCCACGACCCACGCATTACGAATGCGTTGCTCTACCAACTGAGCCATTCTAGCACCTTATTATATTTTACCACATTTTTTTTAGTTGTCAATACCTGATTTGTACTTTTTGTAAGAATTTTTTTTTTTTCACTTTTGAATTGTATTCTTTAAACGTTTATGGTATAATAGTATGTGTTCTTATGGATGTTATTTACAAGTTCACAAAAAAAGTGTATATATGAAAGGAAGTATTTTTTATGGCTAAACCCAGTAAGACATCTAAATTTTTTAAAACTCTATTGACGGTTCTATTACTAGCTATTATAGTAATTACCGTTGCAATAAACGTTGCCTTTTTAAAAACATCTTCTGCACCATTCAATAGTGTCTACGTTATGCAACAAACCGATATGAACGACGTTCAATACGGTGACGCAGTAATAGCTAGTCCTAGCAAGGTTTCGGAAGTTAAAGCTGGTAACGTTGTCTTATGTTTAACCTCTTTTGATGACGAGTTTAAAGAAGTGCTAAAGGTAATAGATATCACTCAAGAAGATGGCACTACCTACTACTATGTAAGGTCCGACCAACAGTCCAACGATGAGGCTTTAAAGCTTACTCAAGATAAGATTTTGGCTAAGTGCCTTTGGACTAACTCAAGTCTTGGTGCTATTATAAACTTTGCTAAATCTAACCTAGGTATAATAATATTAATTGGTATACCTTGTATTATACTACTAATCCTAAAAATATCTAGTGCCGTCGCTGAACAGAAAGAGGCTCAAAGAGAAGAAGAACTTAGAAAGAAAGCTAAGAAAAAAGCCAAAAAAGATAAGGCTCTCGCTGAAACTACTGAGGAAACTCCAGAACCTAAAAATACCAACACTACTCAACCTAAACAACAAAAAACCTCCCCTAAGTTGGATGCTGATGAGTTCTTTAGCAAGTCTACTAACAAGACTATCCCTGTTAAACAACTATCCGAAGAAGAAAGTATTCAGCAAAGAGAAAACGTTTCTAAGTCGGCTTCTAGCAACTATGTAAACAAGGAAATCACTAGAGAGTTTAAGAACAATGAGGTAGTTGTATCCCCTATGAACCACGTTCAAGCCTACAAAATAGACGAGGACTCCGACAACCCTAACTTAGAAGAAGAAAACGTTCACAGCCCTAATATGAACGAAAAAGCTAACCAAATTAGAAAGACTCTATCTAGTTCCTTGAACGACGACCCCGTTGAACCTGTGGTAGTCCCTGTAACTACTGAAAAGCCTGTAGAAGTCGCTAGTGAACCTATTAAGGAACTCACTACTGAAAACGCCCCTGCTGAAATTTCAGAACCTAACGTTTCCCTTGAGGACGCTGTGGTTATTATCCCTGAAACTCCAAAGGCTGAAAATGTTCCTAGTATTGCCGAAACTCCAACCCCTAGCACCGACAAGCTTGACGATATCCTAGAAGATACCAACACTAACACTATCAGTGATGACGACTTCCTTAACGATATCATTGGGGACAGCACTGAAAAGTCCAGTGGTACTAGCGTTTCCGACGACTTCCTAGACCAACTACTTAACAGTATACCATCTACACACCCTACAGAAAACGTTAGCAAGGTTACTACTACTAAACCAACTACTACCACTACCGCACAACGCAAAACTACTAAGAAACCTGTTAAACATCACAAGGTAGTTAGCAAGGCTGTAGACAACACAAGCTTTGACGAACTTATTCAGGCTATCGAAAGAGAAAAGAACAGCATTAAATAGCACGGTGGAACGTCCAAATATGGGCGTTCCTTTTTTTGCAAATTGCGAATTAGCGTTATTTATATATCAATGGCACTGCGGAAACAACACCATGCTAATACTTTCGGAAAGCAGTTGAGAGGCTGTGCTAATAACGTTGTCTATATCTTTTGGGGTAACCATTAAGTTTGGAACATCCTTTTGGAGAACCGTTCCGGTAAGGTTTTCAACGATGGTATGCATATCCACAACAGTAGGTACACCCATGGCTATTACAGGAACTCCCATAACCTCTTGTGAAATCTCCTTGCGAGAGTTGTTCACACCGCTACCAGGGTGTATACCAGTATTTGAAATCTGCACGGTAGTGCCTAGCCTAGATATATCCGAACAGGCAAAGGAGTCTATAACTAGTATGGAGTTTGGGTGTATGGTATCCGCTAGGGACTTTACTATCTCGGAACTTTCTATGCCCGTCTGGGACAGCACCCCCGCAGTGATAACGCTAACCTCCCTTAAGGCAGATAGTTCGGGGTCTTTAGGGGACTCCACAGTAAAACACCTAGTTGCTAAAACTCCCCTAGCAGAGCGTACCCCTAGGGTGTCGGGGGTGACTTCTTGATTGCCTAAACCTACCACTAGCACAGAACCTTTTGGAATAAACTCCCCCAACTCTTTGGAAAGTTCTTTAGCCATAGCGTGTATATCGGCGGTGGGTTTACAGATGTTGTCACTCTCCAAAGTGACATACCTACCGACTTTTTTACCTAGCAACTGACTACTCTCACTATCGCTAATGGTAACTTCTGTAACTTTAAATAGTTCTCCCCTAAACTTCTGCGTTATCCCCTTGACGTTTTCTACCATGGATATACTTTCTATAGTTAAATCTGTTCTAAGCATATAGCACCTCCAAAAGACGTTTTTAGTCAAAACACACAAAAACGCTCTAAAAACTTTGTAATACTTTTATTATATTTCCACTTGAAATTTCGCTAAAAAAATGTTAATATTATTATTAGCGTTCGATGTGGTATTTATACCGAAGTTATTTAGCAATGCGGTGTTCGTCATTAACTGCATATGCTATGGATGTAGTCTAGAGGGTGTCGGTACATCGTTTGCGTGAGATGTATACTCTTAGACTCTATAAATATTATGTGATTATAAGGAGTTTTTTATTATGCCAAACATTAAATCTGCTAAAAAGAGAGTTAAAGTTAATAAGACTAAGGCTTTAGCTAATAAGTCTAGAAATAGTGAGTTAAAGACTGCTATAAAGAAAGCTACTATCGCTTGTGAAACTAATGCAGACAACAAGGTTGAAGTAGTTACTTACGCTATAAAGAGAGTTGACCAAGCTTGTTCTAAGAACTTAATGCACAAGAACAAGGCTGCTAGAAAAAAATCTCAACTAGCTAAACTATTAAACGCTTAATGAATAAACGAAATTGTTTTCGTATTTTCTTCTTTTGT
>CAYXNU010000190.1:0-3258 GCA_964466485.1 uncultured Ruminococcus sp. | reverse complement strand
TCTATTGCAGTGTGTCAAATTGACACACTAGCTGTTTTACCTATATCAATGATTCAGTTTCAGAAACAAAGTATCAAATCATCGAAATAATATGTTAAGATGTCAGTATCATATTTACTGTAATCATCATAACAAAACTGTGCAACGGCGGTATACTCGTCTATATTATCAAGTAATTTGTCTGCATTAAATCCCACATTTATTCTAAATACAAACTTTAACGCAAAGAACATTAATAGAACCACCGCCACAACACAAGTGATTGCAATCCTTTTTTTAGTCCACTTCATAAAGTAACCCCCCCTTTCAAATTATCTATAAGTAATAGTAACTCTCTTGAAAAATAATTGCAAAACTTAACTTTTTGTTAACAATTTTTTTTTACGAAAATTTTTAAAAAATTACTTTCTTAACTAGTTCAGTATCCGTATTTTTTGAATTTATTACCATAAATTATTCCCCTATGTGTTTATAATTCAGTCACTAAATAGGTAATCTATGTAAATATTATATCAAATCAGTAATCGCTTGTCAATCTAAACTGACGTACAGGATACAGAAAATCCCACCTTATAGGTGGGATTATTTTAATATTTAATCTTTACTATTGCCTAAAAGTGGTTGCATACTCTTAACGCATATTCCCATGGTTGATAGGTTATGCAACAGTGCTGAAGTCGATGGAGTAATCGCACCAGCAAAACCTAACACCAACAATGCCGAGTTAAACCCTATGATAAATCTATAGTTTGCAGAAACCTTGTCCATTAGGGCGGTGCTTAACTTTCTTAGGAGAACCAACTCATTTAGGTTGCTAGTTCTAAGAGTTATGTCTGCGGTTTCTTTTGCGATATCCGAGGCATCACTCATAGCTACGGAAACGTTCGCAACTGCTAAGGCTGGGGCATCGTTTATGCCGTCGCCAACCATGATTACGCTGTAACCTTGTGCTTTGACCTCTTCTATATACTTGTGTTTGTCCTCAGGGAGAACCTGTGCATAGTATGTAGATATTCCTAAACTTTTAGCGATACTTTCGGCTGTGCGTTGGCTGTCGCCTGTAAGCATTACAACCTTGTCAATACCGAGTTTTCGCAACTGCTTGATAGTTTCTTTAGCCTCAAGGCGTGGTGGGTCACTGATACATAACGCTCCCTCAAGCTTTCCACCGATTGCAAGGTATACCACAGAACACGCACCAGACTGCTCATCTATAATGCTTTGCTGTTCGTCTGTGATTTCCACGTTTTCGTCTTCCAAAATGAAGTGCTTACTGCCGATTACTGCACGTTTGCCGTACAACGTCGTTGCAATTCCGTGGGCTACTATGTACTTAACGTCTGCGTGTTCTTCGAGGTGTTGTAAGCCCCTATCCAACGCACCCTTGACGATTGCCCTTGCTACACTATGTGGGAAGTGTTCCTCAATACAAGCGGATATCTTTAGCACATCTTCTTCTGAGTACTCTCCCAAAGTGATAACCTTTTCAAGTACTGGATTTGCGTTAGTTAGCGTTCCAGTCTTGTCAAAGACTATGCAGTCGGCTTGTGCGAACTCCTCAAGGTACTTTCCGCCCTTTACCGTGATATCGTGGTCGGAAGCCTCTCTAATCGCTGAGATTACAGCAATAGGTGTTGAAAGTTTAATCGCACAGGAGTAGTCTACCATTAGCAAGGATACCGCTCTTGTGATGTTCTGCGTAAACGCTAGGGTCAAGCCGAAAGCCAAAAAGCTATACGGAACTATGCCATCTGCGAGGGTTTCAGCTTTGCTTTGGATACTAGCCTTTAGACTCTCCGATGTGTCGATTAGTTCGACTATCTTTTGAATCTTTGTACCCTCATCAAAAGCACGAACTTTTATCACTAAAGAGCCTTCTTCAATGGTCGTACCTGCAAACACTGTCGTTCCTTTGGACTTCATAACCGCTAAAGGTTCACCAGTCATGGAAGATTCATTTACGTTAGCCTCGCCGTCGGTAACCTCGCCATCCACTGGAATGATACTACCAGTACGCACACGAATGTTATCTCCAACTTTTAACTCACTCATTGGAATTAACACGTCTTTGTCGCTTTGGACTAGCCAAACCTTATCCACATGGATTGCTAGGCTATCCTTTAAAACAGCTTTGGTTCGTGCTTTGGTGTAGTCCTCCAAACGTGAGGAAATAGAAATCAAGAACATTACCGTACTAGCCGTGTTGTAGTCTTTTTGTAGCAAACTAGCCGAAATGGATGCACTGTCCAAAACTTCAACGTTGAGCTTACCATCTAACAAAGCTTTAAAGCCTTTAGCTATGTACTTTACGCTTCTAACCAACGTTATAAAATTTAATATTGGCTGTGGTAAGATAGCCTTTGAAATGTATCTCTTTGCCACCATAGCAATGATGTCATTTTTAAAGGTGCTGTCTATCTGTGAAATGCTATTGTCGTTGGAAAGTTCAATCGGTGTGAGATTTCGAGGGTCGAAAGCTTTTACAAACTCAATAACCTTGTCACGGCAACCAACCTTGTAAAGGATTAACAAACCACCGTTCTCTGCGTGTATCAACACATCATCTACGAAAGACAACTTCTTGATGTGTTCATACATTGCACCCTCAAGGGACTTCTCAAAGGCATAACCACCACAACGGAAGCGTATTCGTTGTGGCTTATCGTATACTATCTGATACTTCATGGTTTACTCGTCTTCTTCCACTTCTTCAGATTCAGATTCTACCTTGGCATCATAGCAAATGTCGGAAGCCTCATCCTTTATGTTTTGGAATACCTCTTTAGCATCGTGATTTAGTTTCATACACTTTGCTAAACCGGATACTGCAAGTTCTCTAGTCTTCTTAGCTGTGACTATCTTCTTGCCAACCACTACCGCAGCAGCACCAACCAAACCGTAGATTACCTTTTCGTTTTTTAAACACTTTAACATGAAAACCACTCCTTTAGTTTTGATTTGTTGTATAAACTTACTAATATTATTATATACTTCTCATTTTAATAAGTCAAGTTAAAAGCTGTTAATCAACCAGCCTGTATTCAAAACAAAGTACTTTAATTTTCAAGCATTTGGTATTATTTAACAAAACCGGGATGGTGGCTAAGCAACAGCAGAATATAGTTGTCCCGTCACCACGGAAAACAACCATTTTCTGTAAAAAAATTATCAAAATTACCGTACACGGAGCCACTGAAGTTTCCTACAGTTCGGTGTTATAGTAACAGCATTTCAGCTATTGATAACATTCAGGAATAC
>CAYXNU010000189.1:0-3363 GCA_964466485.1 uncultured Ruminococcus sp. | reverse complement strand
ACTTTTCAAACTGGTTGTTCCAGTTGTAGTCTAGCACCACTAGGGAGTAGTCTTTAGTGAGTTCAGTTTCTAAGCCGTTTAAATCTTCAATCTGTTTGCAAGTGGACGACACTATAGGAAACTTAGGGTAATTCTTTCTAATGTAATCTTCTAGTATAGGTGACATGACTATAACTTCATTCAAGCCGTTTTCAGCGACTTTTAAGCACCAGTTGCAAAACTCATCGTGTAGATGTTCTTCTTTAACCATGGGGTTGCTAAAGGTGTATCTGCATGGGATACCTCTCCTGTTGAACTCATTTAGTATGAGTTGCATATACTTTCTGTCCATAGTGCCACTAATGGAGCGACCGCCGTTCCAAATAGCGGTAGGGAAAGCCCCATACACAGAACCTATCTTTACGCCCTCCCTAAAGTAGTAAGGTCGTCTACGCATAGTTTCGTACATTAATATATTTAGTTTAAAGTGCCTAACAAAGTCGGGCAAATGAAATTTAATTTCCATGATGTTTTTTCCTTTCAAGTTAATCTTTTTTGTGGAAACTAAAGCTTATAGCCCAAACGGATGCTACCATTAAACATAGCAACGTAGCAACGCTATTGTTAGTGTCGGAAGTATCTTCGGCGGTTTTAATAGTTTCCACTGCTTGAGAATCCTCAGAAATGTTGGTGTCTGTGGCGGTGGTAGTATCACTAGTGTTGGAAGTTTTAGTTGTGGTAGCACTGGTAGTATTAGTATTAGATGTATTCTCACTAGTAGTAGTTGGTGCATTAGTGCCAGTAGGGGACTCTTTTTCGGTAGCCTTAGTAGAGGAATCCTCTGTGGTGTCGGTAGTTGTAAAGTAGTCCATTACAGCAAAGAAGTTTCTGTAGTCTACAATTTTGGCTTTGTGGTTGTTAGATAGTTCTTCCACAGATATGTCAAAGTATGTATTTTTGTGGGTATCGGATACGGTATAGTCTTCGGAATAGTAGCGGTTTGAGGAGTCCCATGTGCAGTCCACATATACCCAACGGTTTTCGCTGTCTAGCCAAACGGCTGTCCATTCGTGGTTGGTGGGGGCTTCGTCAAGGGTTATGTCTGGGACTTCGGTAGTCTTAACAGACCCCCTAATGTTTACACAGTATATTCCTTGAGCGTTGCACAATGCCGAAAATAGGTTAGCATATCCTGCACAGATAGTTCTCTTGTTGTCAAGAACGTTTTTTAAAGATATGGTTTCTAAGTTGGCAAAATCTTCTTTAGCTACGAAATCATAGTATACATTGTCGGCAACGTAATCGTGTAAAGCTCTAATCTTGTCATAGTCGTTGGTTAAGCCACTGCATAGGCTGTCGGAGAGTTCTTGCACTCTGTTTAGGGTGTCCAAAACTTCGTCGTAGTCACGGGAGGGCGTAACGTAATCGATAATGAATTCGGAAGAATAAGAGTTTACCTTTTCAATCTTGTTAAGGTTTTGCTGTAGGACTTTTTCGTAGCCCTCGTCGCTTAGTGCAAAAGATGTCACAGTATTGTAAACGTTAAAAGAATTGTCGATAGTTGGGAGTACACAAAACGTCCCTAATAGTGTCAAGGTTGTTGCAATTTTTAAAAATTTATTCATAGATAGTTCCTCGTGATATTTAAAATCAAATCCATTCAATGGCAATAACGTCCCATACAGGTATAGCTTGTATAGAACGTTATGTTGCTAATAATCCCTATTGTAAATCTTGTAAGAAGTCTTTTAGTAGTAGAACTTCGTCTTTAGTAAGAGTGATACCCTTACCCATTTTAGCGTGGTCTGGTGACCATTCTCTAATATCGTACTTTGGTTCTCTGTCGTTCCAACTTACAAGGTTAATCTCTTTAGTCCAGCCCTTAGCGTTTTCGGAGAGTACCCCTAAAGACTCTACTATTTCAAACTTTAAATCTGCCATGATAATTTCACCTTTCTAAAAATATATTGTAATAATATTATATATTACAAACGGTAAAAAATCAAGAGTTAAATGTACCATTTTTAGCTTTAAAAAATCTTTACTTAAACAAAAAAATCTGCTATAATATATTCTAATTAAAGATTTGTAAATTTAAAACTTTAGAGGTGATTTTTTAACCATGGGTAAACATTTAGTATACGTTGCAGGTGCTTTTGTTATAATCATGATTCTATGTGCTGTTACTCTTTCGGGTAGCAAAAAAAGTACGTCCACACAAAAACAGGTAGTAACCCAAAAAATAGACAACGTTCAAATAGATGACGACAACACAGTAACTACAAACATTTGGGACTATATACGTTCCCAACAAGAAGATAACACTATAGGCGACTCCAACGACAACAGTAATAACAGCAACAACAACGATGACGACGAGCCACATTTGACTATCGTATTAAAATAATGCAAAGTTGATATAATTCCATGCTGTCGCATGGCGGAACGCCGTGGGCGTTAAAATAATAAAAGTACTTGAAAAAATTGCGGAAAAAAGTTATAATTATAAGTGATATGTTTCAGTATCTAAAATGATTATTTATAAGGAGAATTTTAACATGGATAGAAACTATAAGACTCAAATGGAAGCGGCGAAAAAGGGAATTATCACACCAGAAATGGAAGTGGTAGCTAAAAAAGAAAGCGTTGATGTAAATCAACTTCGTGAATGGGTAGCTTGTGGACAAGTTTGTATCCCTGCAAATATTAACCATAAGGCACTATCACCTGAGGGCATAGGTACGGGCTTACGCACTAAAATTAACGTAAACCTAGGTATATCGGGAGATTGCAAAGACTATGAATCCGAAATGAAAAAGGTTCAAATGGCTATAGATTACAAGTGCGAGGCTATTATGGATTTAAGCAACTACGGAAAAACTAATACTTTCCGCCAACAGCTAATAGATATGTCCCCAGCTATGATAGGTACTGTTCCTATGTATGACGCTATAGGCTACCTAGAAAAAGACTTACTAGATATTACTGCTAAAGACTTCTTAAAGGTGGTAGAGGCTCATGCTAAGCAAGGTGTGGACTTTATGACTATCCATGCAGGTATAAACAAGAGGGCTATTGAGGCTTTCAAGCGTGAGGGCAGAAAGATGAACATAGTATCCCGTGGCGGTTCTTTGCTATTTGCGTGGGTTGAAATGACTGGCAACGAAAACCCATTCTTTGAGTACTATGATGAGGTTCTAGAGATTTTAAGAGAGTATGACGTTACTATCAGTTTAGGCGATGCACTTCGTCCAGGTTGCATAGACGACAGCACAGATGCTGGACAGATATCCGAACTTATAGAACTAGGCAACTTGACTACTCGTGCATGGGAAAAGGATGTTCAAGTTATGGTAGAGGGTCCGGGACACATGGCTATGAACG
>CAYXNU010000188.1:0-3368 GCA_964466485.1 uncultured Ruminococcus sp. | reverse complement strand
AAATAAAAAGCCAATCCGTTACTGTTAGGTAGCGGATTTTGCTATATATAAATATTATATAATAATAAAAAGGAACGCAAATAAGCGTTCCGTATAGGGGATTATTTTTTGCTACCGAATATTCTCTCAAGGAGTCCTTGTTTGGGCTGTGGAGCGTTTAATAGCAACTGGTTATCCTGTTGTTGTTTCATTAATATTTGCTGGTTCTGTGTGAGTTCTTGAGCCTTAAAAGTAGCTTCCGAGAGGTTTTCATTAGCCTTAGCCAACTGTGTAGACATATACTGGCTATGTTCTTGAGCCTGTTGCAACTGTGTGAGTAGTTGTTGGATAGTATTCTCTTTTTCGTCAAGACGTTTTTCCTTATTGATGATTTGGTTGTCACGTTCGGAAATATGTTCTCTTTCGGCGGATAGTTGGCTTTCTAGTTCAGCGGTAGAGTTTAAAGCCTTAGTTAAGCTATTTTGCAATTGCGAGATAGTTTCCTCTTGTTGTTTTAAAGTTTCCATAGTAGATGAGTTATCTGGGATGGAGTTTTCCAGTTGCGACTTTTCTTCCATGAGTAGGCTATACTCATTTTGGAGTTGAGCAATGGTATTATCTTTAGTGAGCAACTGCTGACTTAAATCTTCTATCTGTTGGTTTAAAGTTTCAATCTGCTTTGCAAGTAAATCCTTAGCTTGACAAGCACTTTGCAAGTCTTCTTGTTGCTTTGCAAGTAGGGCATTTTTTTCATCTATTTGCTTTGCAAGTACATCGTTTTCGTTCTTAATAAAAGCTACCATATCGGAGTTGTTATCGCCCTTTTGCACAACGTCTTTAAATAGCGTAAGTACGTCTTTATCGAGGTACTTTTTATTATCTATAATGGTGTAATAGTCTTTTAAATCTTTATCCAATCTTTGATACACTGCTTGTGTAGATATTCCAACTATATCGGCAAACTCTTTTATAGTTAGATACTTTTCCATAAAAAAATCTCCTTTTCTTTAATGCTTTGCAAGTACTTGTCAAGTGCTTTGCAACTAATAATATTATACTTGCAAAGCTACTGCTTGTCAACTAAAAACTAATTTATTATGGTATTAATGTATTTTTTTAAAGCGTTCCGCAATGCGATAGCGTGGAATTTTTTAATTTAAATTCTAAAGCATAGCCTTTTTGAATATACTTATATATACGCAAATTCGATTGATTGAAACTTTTACGGAACGGCGAATCGCCGTTCCCTACAAAAATAGTTTATTTTATCGAACTCACGTTATATATATAACAAAAAAAGTTTTTCGATACTATCAAAGGAGTGGTATTTATGGTTTGTGCAACCTTTAGAATGAAAGATGTTAAACTTTCCGCATTTGTGTTGGGGGCGGTTATACTAGTATTGAGTGCTACATTTCTTGTATATAAGCATTTAACTAAGGATATAGTAAAACTCTCTACATATTCTCAAAGGGTGGAATATCTAGAAAGTTTGGACGTGCCTACAGATAACCTCTCGGAAACTTCTAAGGTTATCACTATACCCACAGAGTTCAACGAAACTTATGAACAGTATGCTACTATACAGACTTCCAAAGGTTTGCCCGATTTACACGCATTTAAAGGGGAATCCGCTACGGTGTACAACTACACCCTTGAGGACGGCTCAAGTGTACAGCTTTTGGTATGTGACGACATTTTGGTAGGCTCTTTTATTACATAAGTGTACTGGATATTTTTGTATATATTAAATAGTGTATTTGATAGTATTGTGATAGGGTTTCAAATGTTTCAACGTTATATTGTACAAAGTATGGAAACGTATTTTGTACAATGTAACGATTTTATTTTTGGGTCTTGACGAAATAACCATGATAATGGTATAATTATCTACAGGTATTTAAAGTATAGATGCCTTAACTATACTTATGATAACTTTGTGCATAATCGGAATAATCCACCGAGTCAAAGAGGCTATGGAAACAGCACAGATATGTGCAAGGATACCTGCATATATTAAGTGTAATGTGCATCGTGAGGTGTACGTTAAAGTGCCTAATGGTACAATTGTAAGTAGTTGTGCATGGTAGTATTGCCATATAAAACAGATACGGATTAGGGGCAGAGCAATAGACGAGCCTGTGGTTAATAAGCCCTAAACTTGTTAATGGGAGTTAATGGAGTCACTAGGGTAATCCAAACAATCTGCTGTGTCGTGATATGCAGAAATGCAAGTATAACCTAAGAGTATCGTGCGAGTAGCTCAAGACAGAAACAGTTTTTTTTTTCTGAATGATGGGTGAAAGTTAGGCGTAACCAGTCGCTTTAGGGGCAAACATGGGATAAGAAGTAATGGAGTCGCTATCCATTGCTCAGACTTATCTTCCCTATGGTTGAACAATGTGACGGTGCTATTGTGTAGGGTGAAAATCCATCGTAGGTATAGTTAAGACATCTGTTTATGTATCATGGATGTTGCTAAGCATAGGTTTAGTAGGATTAAAACGCTTTAAGAAGTTTCTTTTAGCGTTCATTAATGTTTTATAAGCCTATGTTGTTACGGTTTTTAAGGGAGGGCTTATGTAGGTGGCTACTATCAGGCTAGATAAGTTTATAGCTAATAATACACAGTATTCTCGTTCACAGATTAAAGAGTTGGCTAAACATAGTAAAATTATTGTAAACGATTCTATAACTAAAAAAGTCGACATTAAGGTGGATACTGAAAATTCTGTGGTTTTAGTGGATGGTACTGTCGTTTCCGAGTTCGGGCTACGCTACTATATGATGAACAAGCCTTGCGGTGTCGTATGCTCTACAGAGGATTCTCAAAGTAAAACCGTTATAGATTTACTTCCAAAAGATTTGCAAAATAAAAAACTATTCCCCGTGGGCAGATTGGATAAAGATAGCGAGGGTTTCGTTTTGCTTACAAACGATGGCGAGTTTTCTCACAGAATACTTTCTAGTAAGAACCACGTCGCAAAATACTATATAGTAAGGCTGTCTAGGTCTTTTCAAAGTAGTTACATTGAAAAGTTTTCTAGGGGCATTGTGCTGTCTAATGGAGAACAATGTTTGCCTAGTAGGGTTATTCAGTCTAAAGATTATCCAAACTATGCCGTGGTAGAACTCTTTGAGGGAAAGTATCATCAAGTTAAAAGAATGTTTGCCAGTGTCGGAAACCATGTTGAATATCTATACAGGTTTCAAATCGGAAACTTGACTTTAAACCAAAATATTCCCAAAGGTGGCTGTTTAGAAGTTTTGCACAAAGATTTGGCTGAAATCTTGAAAAATACTGATACAAATTTTTTTGATAATGAGTTTCAAGCTAAAATTTCATCATTTATACCAAACATTGAATTGTAAATTTGTATATTTATATA
>CAYXNU010000187.1:0-3374 GCA_964466485.1 uncultured Ruminococcus sp. | reverse complement strand
TTTTTTTAAATAATCCTCTTGTCATATCAAGTTATGTTGAAAAATAGTGTTAGTTACAATATCCATTTGAGAAGTACATCAGCAAGGATGTTTAAGTCCAAAGGTTTGGAAATATGACCATTCATACCCGAACCCTTTGCCATATGTACATCCTCAACGAAAGCGTTGGCTGTCATAGCTATAATAGGTAACATTTTAGTATAGTTTCTATCTAGTGAACGAATAGCCCTAGTAGCCTCATAGCCGTTCATAACGGGCATTTGTATATCCATAAGGACTATATCGTAATAGCCATCTGGGATAGAGGCTATTCTGTCCACAGCCTCTGCACCGTTCTTAGCACACTCTACAGAAACCCCAGTAACCTCTAAAATTTCCTTAGCTATTTCTAAGTTAAGTTCGTTGTCCTCTACTAGTAGAACTCTCTTACCTGAGAGGTCAAGCTTTTCAAGAGTGCTTAAAGCGTTCTTGTTTTCTTCTGTCTTTTCTTTGGATATTCCAACTAAATCGTTAAATAGGTTTACCATTCTAGACTTGAACAAAGGCTTACTAATAAAGGCATTAACTCCAGCCTTACGAGCCTCTTGTTCGATTTCGCTCCAGTCGTAAGCGGATATGATAATGATAGGTATATCCTCACCTACTTCTTTTCGGATAGCTTTGGCAGTAGCAACGCCGTCCATTTCGTCCATTTTCCAGTCTAGAATAACAGCAAAGAAGTCTTCGCTAAGGTTATGTTTTTCTATAACACGCTGTACAGCCTCTTTGCCTGATAGAACCCATTCACTTTTCATGCCTAGTTCGTTTAGAATGTTACAAGCAGACTTGCAACTCATTTCGTCGTCGTCGGTGACAAGCACTGGCAAGTTGATAAACTCCTCATAGTTGATTTCGCTTTCGTCTTGCAACTTTAAGAAGAACGTAACCGTAACCTTAGTACCAACGTTTAGTTTACTTTCAACTTGAATATCTCCGCCCATCATCCTAACGATGTTTCTAGCTATAGGCATACCCAAACCAGTACCTTGAACTTGCATAACACGTTTATCGTCGTCGGCTCTTATAAAAGGCTCAAAGATTTTTTCTAAGAACTTATCCGACATACCTATGCCGTTATCTTCTATAACGAACTCATAGAAACCCGACTTGCATTGGTTTGTAGGCTTTTCGGAAATAATTAACTTAATGTTTCCGCCGTTAGGTGTATATTTAATAGCGTTGCTCATAAGGTTCATAAACACTTGTTGAATGCGTAAACTATCGCCTATAACCTTTTCATGGGTGACGTTGTTTATAGTAATGTCAAGGTTGTGCTTTTTAGATTCAACATGGGGTTTAACCATAGTCAAGAGGTTGTCTATCAAGTCGGATAGTTTAAATTCTTCTTCGTTTAGGTCAATCTTTCCAGACTCAATCTTGCTCATATCTAAGACTTCGTTAATTAGTCCCAATAGGTGTTTACTAGCTGTAGTAATCTTCTGTAAGCAATCGGAAACTCTTTCGGGTTCGTTGATGTGTGCTGCTGCAATAGCTGTCATACCTATAATGCCGTTCATAGGTGTACGAATATCATGGCTCATACTGGATAGGAAAGAGGTTTTAGCGTTGTTGGCACTTTCCACCGCTTGATATGCTTGTTTTAAAGCCTCATAGCTTCTCATCTCACGAGCCTTAACTACACTAACATCTTGACAAGTAAACAACACTTCTTTAGGCATATTGTTAGAACGCTTTAGGCATATGATATTAAGGCTGTCCCACTTTTCGACATCATCATCCTGTTTAGTACGGAACTCATATCTTAGATGGGTGTTGCTTTCATCAAGGTTGTTTATTACGGTGTTCATATCTAATACGTTGTTTAAGTGTTGTATATCTTCGTCATCCTTTGCACAAGATATAATAAAATCCTTTAGGGTGTCGTACTCCCCTGTAAGTGGGAAGTCGCTAGTGCGAGGCTTAGTACCTGCCAAATATCTGTAAGTACCCTTCTTAAAGTCCACCAGTATGAACTTTTTAAAGAGGTGTGTAATACCGTCTACCACATAGGTTTTTTCAGCGTTTTCTAATACAAGCTTTCTGTTTACCACATGGTTAGTAACTAATATAATTACCACACACACGATAAATATGGCTATCAACTCCACTAGGAGTATCACACCAGCGGTATTTGCTTGATGTATAAAACGTGAGGTAATCTGTGAGGGGAACGTTTGAATTAGAGTCCAGTTGTTAGTATTTAGTGGTGTAGCATAAGCATTACCAGTACCAGCAGTACCAGCGTATTGAAATTCATAATCCTCATTGTTAAGTAGAGCCTGTTTTAAGCCCTCGGTAGTTTCGTCGTCAAGGCTTTGGTTGAAAGTTTCTTTTTGGAAAATACTAGATAGTACATCTTCTGTCTTGTTGTAGTTGCACCCCGCAATAACAGTTCCGTCGTTGGTGCAAATAAACGTCCTAGAAGTTTCGTCAAAGAAAGTGCTGTATATGATATCTTCTATTTGGCTTTCTAAGTAGAACCCAGTAAGTACGCCTATTATGTCGCCCTTGTAATACAAAGGTGTGTAGAATACTACTATGTTATCTATAGCCACATCTAAGTTAAAGATAACGTCTATGCCACTGTTACCGTCCATACCGTCTTTAAAGAAGTCCTTATCGGATACGTCTTTGCTCTCATCGGATGAGTTAAAACTCATGCCGTCAGTGTCTATAAACTCTATATAGTCAAAGGGGGATTCCTCTGTGAGGGTTTTCAAGTCATCAATGGTTACTACAGGTTCTTCCAACATTTCCTCGTACAAGTCGGCTGTAAGAACTATTTCACGTTGAGCCCGTTCTAAGATTTCATTAATACGTTGGGCGCTTTGGTATGTGGAATCTTTAAGGGACTCTATACTAATTTCAGTAGCCCTCTTGCTGTTGCCATTTATGAAAAGCACAAAGAAAAAGATTACACATAGAACCACCACTACTGTTAAAACTATACTCCATATATTTTTACTACCATTCTTTTGCATAAGTTATAATATCATCTCATTTCTAATCATCGCAATTAACATACCACCTAAATTTTACAATTATACTAATTTTATTATACTACTATATTTTGGGCTTGTCAATATTTTTTAAATGTTTTAGTTCCAACAAAATACTGTAAAAAAACATAAAAAAAGAACGGCGAATTGCCGTTCCATGTAATATATTATTTTTCAGCCTTTACACTTTCAAACTCTTCTACAATCTCTTGACTAGGTTTAGCGGTTATGAGAGATACCACTACTATGGCAACAGAAGCTAGAATGAATGCAGGTAGTAACTCGTATATTTGGAACACCCCACCTAGAGGCTTTAGAGCAAACTTCCAAACGAAT
>CAYXNU010000186.1:0-3382 GCA_964466485.1 uncultured Ruminococcus sp. | reverse complement strand
AAGTTTTTTTAAAAAAATCTAATTTTTTTTAAGCGTATAGATTATTTTTAGCATTAGAATTAAGTTTTTGGTTAAAAATATTTAGTTTAATGGTGAAAAATCTTCTATAAAAATACAGCGGAACATCCTCAAATGCTCCGCTGTAGAAATTTTTAGTTTTTGAATCTTAGGGTACGCATAGCATTCAAAATTGCTATTACAGATACTCCAACGTCTGCAAAGATTGCCAAAGCCATATTAGCAATACCTAAAGCACCTAATATTAGAACTATTATTTTAACACCTATCGCAAAGACGATGTTTTGCTTAACTATTCCTAGGGTACGTCTAGCAATGCTAATGCTATCGGCTACTTTGGAGATATCATCGTTCATGATAACTATATCGGAGATTTCTATAGCACTGTCAGAGCCTAAACCACCCATAGCCACGGAAACGTCAGAGAGTGCCAACACTGGGGCATCGTTTATACCGTCACCCGCAAATAGGATAGTTTTGCCTTTGTTCTTGTATTCTTCTACTATGGAAGCTTTATCCTGTGGCATTAGTTCGGCATGGAATGTATCTACACCGACTTGCTTAGAGATTTCTTCAGCTACGGCTTTTAGGTCACCAGTAAGCATGATAGTCTTTTCTACACCTAAAGCTTTTAGCCTTTGCATAGTTTCTTTCGCCTTAGGTTTAACCACATCGGATACTACTATATAGCCTAGGTATTGGCTGTCGTTAGCCACATGGACTATAGTACCTACTGTCTTAGGGGTGGTGCATTCTACGTTGATACTTTGCATTAGTAGAGCGTTACCTACATATATAGTAGTGCCGTCTACTTCAGCGGATACGCCTTTACCAGCAATCTCTTTAGCGTTGGCTACTCTACCCACAGATATTTCTTTTCCATAAGCCTCTTTTAAAGATAGCGAAACTGGGTGGTTTGAAAAGCTTTCAGCGTATGCAGTCACTTCAAGTAGAGCGTCTTTGGAGATGTTTCCACTAGGTTGAATTTCAGTAACTTTAAATACTCCCTCGGTAAGAGTACCGGTCTTGTCAAAAGCTATGGTATCTACTTTGGCAAGGGTTTCAAGGCAGTTACTACCTTTTATTAGTATACCTTGGTCGGATGCTCCACCTATACCACCAAAGAACCCTAAAGGTACAGATATTACTAAAGCACATGGGCATGAGATTACTAGGAATGTTAAGCCTCTATATACCCACTTGCTAAATGGTTGCCCTGTAATCAATGGTAATAGTACTGCTATGGCTACCGCTAGACAGACTACTATAGGAGTGTAATACTTAGCAAACTTTGTGATAAACTTTTCAGCCTCGGCTTTTTTAGAGGATGCGTTCTCTACAAGGTCTAGTATTTTGGATACTGTACTATTAGAGAAGTCTTTTTCGGTCTTAATCTTTATAGTACCGTTTAGGTTTATAAAGCCACTTATAGCCTTGTCGCCTATGGATAGGTTTCTAGGTACGCTCTCACCTGTGATAGCAGAAGTATCTACAGAGGATTTTCCCTCAGTTACTACACCGTCTATAGGAATCTTTTCACCAGCGGATACTATAATAGTATCACCTATAGCAACGGTTTCGGGGTCTACTTGAGTTAGTTTGCCGTCTACTTCTATGGTAGCGGTATCGGGTCTAATATCCATTAGGTTGGATATAGAACTTCTAGACTTGTTTACAGCGTACTTTTCAAAGAACTCTCCCACCTTAAAGAATAGCATTACGGCTACACCCTCGGAGAACTCTCCTAAGCAGAAAGCACCTATACCAGCAACACACATTAAGAAATCCTCATCGAAGATTTGCCCGTTGCAGATATTCTTAAAGCATTTTTTTATTACATCGTAACCCAACACTAGGTACGTTATGATAAATGGTATCATCTGTATATAGAATGGGAAACTATCTAGTGGTAGCAATAGCGATACTATAAAGAGTACCACACCTAGTGCTATCTGTTTGAGTTGTTTCTTTTGTTTTTTATTTAGTTTATCCAACATTATAATCCACCTCTATTCAAATATTAATATATGAACATATATTCATATGTTTAGTTGCACACATAGGGAACAGCTATTTGCCGTTCCGTATATATGCGTAATAGCTTTTAGCAATCTATAGTGCAACCGTCGTCAACTTTTCCGCAAACTTTACAAGCTTCTTTTAGTATTCTAGGGAAGTCGTTTTCTTCAGCCTCGATAGTAATCTTTTGAGCCATAAAGCTAATAGTAGCGTCCTGTACACCCTTAATCTTCTTTATGCCTTCTTCCATCTTAGCGGCACAGTTTGCACAGTCTAAATCAATCATTTTAAAAGTTTTTTTCATAAAAAATTCCTCCTGAAAATATATAAATAAGCTATTCTTGAATATGTTCCATTCCTTGGTTAATGATAGTGGATACATGGCTATCAGTTAGGGAGTAGAACACCGTTTTGCCCTCACGACGATACTTTACCAGCCCCGACTGTTTTAGCAACCTCAACTGGTGAGAAATAGCCGACTGGCTCATCTTTAGGAGAGTGGCTATATCGCACACGCACATTTCGGATGCTAACAAAGAGTATAGTATCTTAATTCTAGTGCTATCCCCAAAGATTTTAAAAAGCTCGGAGAGGTCTATAAGTTCGTCATCGCTGGGCATGGAGTCTAGCACCTGTTTAATAACATCTTGATGTAGACAGACATAGTCACAGTGTGGGACTTCATTCTTTGTGTTGTTCATAGAGTATCATCCTTTCATATGAACATCTGTTCATGTGTTTATTATATACCATATATTTTAATCTGTCAAGGGGTTTTTAAAAATTTTTTAAAATAATTATTGACAAATTCGTATTTGCAAACTATAATTAAACTATAACCAAATTTTATACGATAATTAGAAAGGGAGAGATTTTATGGCAACAAAAAAGACTACCTCCGCAAAAGAGGAAATCAAAACAGAGGAAACTAAACCTAAAAGGAGTTACGTTCGCAAAAAGCCTACTGTTTCTGTATTCGTAGAGTTCAACGGTAAGCAACTTAGTCAAGAGGACTTAGTAGCAGACGCTAAGGCTGTTCTTACTGCACTAGGTGTCGAAAACGACAGCGTTAAAAAGTATGAGTTCTACATCCAACCTGAAAATAGGGCTATCTTCTTTACTGCTGATGGCGTAGGCTCAGAAGATTACAAAATCACTATAGAGTAGTTTGAAAATTCATGCAAAACGAAAATATTAAATACCTAAAGGATAAAACTTCCAAACTGAGTACATCGTCAGGGGTGTACCTTATGAAAGACGTAAACGGAAAAATCATATATATAGGAAAAGCTAGAAATCTTAAAAATAGGGTTTCTAGCTATTTTCGAGAAAATGCTAACCACAA
>CAYXNU010000185.1:0-3443 GCA_964466485.1 uncultured Ruminococcus sp. | reverse complement strand
ATAGGGTTGCTGGTAACGGAATGTTCTTAGCTAGTATAATATACGTTGTATTTTTGCTATTTGGAATATTTGGGGTAGATACATATATCAATTCACAAACTACAAACCCAACCATTAGAACCATGGCTACAGACTATCTACAGATATGCTGTGTTATATCTTTTGGAATAGTATTCTTTTCTATATTTGAGAAACTATTACAGGCTACAGGACATTCAACGTATTCTACTATAGCACAAGTTTCGGGGGCTTTGGTTAATATAGTCCTAGACCCTATTATGATTTATGGATACTTTGGCTGTCCGGAGTTTGGTGTTAAAGGTGCGGCATACGCTACAGTAATAGGACAGTGCGTATCTTTGCTATTAGCGGTGGTGTTCCACTTTAAAGTAAATACAGACGTTACCAACAGCATAAAGTATCTAAAGCCATCTTTAAAGATTATAGGCGGTATATATTCAATAGGTTTTCCAGCGATAGTATCACAAGCGTTGCTATCCGTTATGACCTACGGACTTAACATAATATTAGGTGGCATAAGCGAAAACTTAGTTACAGCTTACGGACTATATTACAAGATTCAACAGTTTGTGCTATTTGCAAGTTTTGGGCTTCGTGATGCCATTACACCTATAGTTTCGTATAGTCACGGTATGGGCAACAAAAAACGTATAAACGACGGTGTAAAGTATGGGCTAATCTATACCATAGTAATAATGGTACTAGGTTTGCTACTAGTTGAAATATTTGCTAAACCATTTTCAGCGTTGTTTGGGCTATCTGGTGAAACGCAATCTTACTTTGTTAGTGCTATGAGAATAATATCTATAAGCTTTGTATTTGCAGGAACTAACATAGCTTTTCAAGGAATATTTCAAGCATTGAATGGCGGATTGCAATCCCTAATAATATCCATATGCAGACAGCTAATATTTGTACTACCAGTAGCGTACCTATTTGCAACGTTAGCTAAGGATTCTTTAAACCTAGTATGGACTATTTGGCTTACATTCCCTATAGCTGAGGTAGTTTCTATAGTTATAGCGATATTCCTAGCTAAGTATATTTATGAACATCAAGTTAAGCCATTATCTGCATAATATATTATTTTTTGTAATATAATTTTGTTTCCGCAATGCGTTAGCATAGCATTATATCGAATCGGCATAAAAAAAAACGGAACGTCCATTGGGCGTTCCGATTATATTTAGCTATATTATCTTACTCTGTTATCACGTTCAGTGACAAGCTTGTTTAGTAGTTCCTCTACAGATAGAGTTTCAGTCTTACCACTTCTGTATCTTAGGGATACTGTATTAGTTTCGACTTCCTTGTCGCCTAGTACTAGCATATAAGGAATCTTTTCTAGTTGTGCGTCACGAATCTTCTTCTTAACGTTTTCTGCACGGTCGTCAACAGAACATCTAAAGTTTAGGGTTCTAAGTTGTTGATATAGCTTATCAGCGTATTCAACGTGTCTGTCAGCGATAGGCATAATCTTAACTTGTTCTGGGGCTAACCATAGAGGGAATGCACCAGCGTACTTTTCTATCAATAGGGCTAGAGTTCTTTCGTAGCAACCTAAAGAAGTTCTGTGTATGATGTAAGGGCGTTTCTTAGTGCCATCTTCGTCAACGTATTCCATACCGAAACGTTCTGCAAGTAGAGGGTCTATCTGTATAGTGATAAGAGTATCTTCTTTGCCGTAAACGTTTCTAATTTGGATATCTAGTTTAGGGCCATAGAAAGCAGCCTCGCCGATACCTATTTCATACTGTAGTCCTAGGTGGTCTAGAATCTTACCCATAATGTCTTGAGCTTCTTCCCACTGTTCGGGAGTACCCTCGTACTTGTCGGAATCGTTAGGGTCCCATTGAGAGAATCTGTAGCTTACATCGTCGGAAAGACCTACAGTTTCTAGCATATAGTTAGCAAGTTCTAGGCATTGTTTAAATTCTTCCTCAAGTTGTTCACGTCTTAGTATGATGTGTCCCTCGGAAATAGTAAACTGTCTAACACGAATTAAGCCGTGCATTTCGCCACTATCTTCGTTTCTAAATAGAGTAGAAGTTTCGCCTAAACGCATAGGTAAATCTCTGTAGGAACGTTGTCTATTTAGGAATACTTGATATTGGAATGGGCAAGTCATAGGACGTAATGCAAATACTTCCTTGTCTTTTTCTTCGTCGCCTAGTACGAACATACCCTCTTTGTAGTGTCCCCAGTGACCTGAAATCTTATATAGGTCGGACTTTGCCATAAGTGGAGTCTTAGTAAGTTGATAGCCTCTCTTTTCTTCTTCGTCTTCTACGAAACGTTGTAGAGTTTGAACTATCTTAGCACCCTTAGGTAGTAGCACTGGTAGACCTTGTCCTATGCTGTCTACAGTAGTAAAGAGTTCTAGTTCTCTACCTAGTTTGTTGTGGTCACGGAGTTTAGCATCTTCACGACGTTTTAGTTCTTCTTCAAGTTGAGATGCCTTTGGGTAAGCTGTAGCATATACTCTAGATAGCATCTTATTCTTTTCAGAACCTCTCCAGTATGCACCAGTACATGATAGCAACTTGAAAGCCTTTACTGGAGCAGTAGTCATTAGGTGAGGACCAGCACATAGGTCAGTGAAATCGCCTTGTTTGTAGAATGATATAGGCTCATTCTTGTCAGCGTGTTCTTTGCAGAGTTCAACCTTGTAAGGCTCTTGAGCGTCTTCAAGATACTTTATAGCATCTTCAGGGGACATTTCAAACTGTTCAAGAGGTAGACCCTCTTTAACTATCTTTTTCATTTCTGCTTCAATCTTTAGTAAATCTTCAGCAGTGAATGGTTTTTCGATATCGAAGTCATAGTAGAAACCGTTATCTATAGCAGGACCTATAGCAAGTTTTACACTAGGATATAATCTTTTAACAGCTTGTGCTAGTATATGTGAGGCAGTATGCCAAAAAGTTTTTTTACCCTCGATGTTATCGAAAGTCATAACTTCAAAGCTACAGTCTTGAGTTAGGGGAGTTCTAAGGTCTTTAACCTCGCCGTCAACCTTTACGCAACAGGCAGACTTGTATAGTCCCATGCCTATGCTTTTAATTACTTCACTGGCTTGTATACCGTTTTCAACTTCACGGATAGAGCCATCTTTTAGAGTTAGTTTAATCATGATTCTATTTCCTTTCTATCTTCGTTTTTGAGAATACATTCAAGTTTTATGCCAATGCTATTTAGGGCAAAGGCGGTCTTTTTAAAGAAATCGTCACCGGTTTGGTTAGGTGGGTATTTCATAACTACTTGAAATACTATCTTAATCTCTTTATTTTCAACCCTCTGCTTTTCGAGTGGGTATTTATCATAAATCTTTCCAGACTGCACAAAACTCAACGCTGTGTTAATCTTCTTTTCTAGTAGCATAGCGTGATGTGGCACTATCCATGAAAGGTGGTCTACTATTA
>CAYXNU010000184.1:0-3457 GCA_964466485.1 uncultured Ruminococcus sp. | reverse complement strand
AAATATTTAAAACAAAAGCGGAACACTACCTAAAGCGTTCCGCCTTTATTAATTAGTCATGCTTTTAATTATCGTGTTGACTAGCAATGCGATGTTAGTGTCTAGGGGTTCTACTAGGTGACTAGTCGCTCCCAAATCTATCAGCTTTTTAAACTCCTCTTTGGAATGGTAAGAAGTTACTGCTATGATAGGCACTTTCGTGTCCATGAGCCTAATGGTTTTAAAGGTGTAGCTAAGGTCGTGGGCGGTATCCGTGGAAAACATTACATAGTCGAAGTTGGAATGCCCCATAGCCTTAACTATGTTTTCACGGTCTGTGGTGGATAGTTCCACATCCGAACCCATTAGCTTTAGTAGTTCTTGATTAATCTGTCCGTGGAGTGAGTCGTCGTCCAGTAGTAAACACTTGCTATTTAGTAGAGGTTTGGACTCAAAGGGGTTGTCTGTGAATAGGTTACTGGAAATCTCGCTAAAGATTCTTTCTAGCTGAACTTGAAATATAGGTTTGGATATTATGCCATCTATACCCAACTTTTTCTTGTCGGTGTCGGTGACGTAGTAGTCGTATGAGGATAGCAAAACCTTTATGGACTTTTTACCCATGTAGGAGTATACTATATCTATAAGGTCTGAGTAACGGATATCACAGTTGTTTTTGTCTATTATTATCGCAGTGTAATCGTTAGCATTTTGGTGACTTTCAACCAACTCTTTAAGCATATCCTTGCCTAAGTATATAGGAGTGTTCGATATGCCTAGATTACTTAGCATATGGCAGATATTTTTAAGTTCAACGTTGTTGCTGTTTACTACCATAACTTTAAGCTTGTCAAAGTTGGTAGAGGGTATACCGTTTTGAATGCTATTGTTTACTCTTAGGTTTACGTTTGCTGTAAATGTAGAACCGCTATTGTAAGTGCTATCCACGGTTATTTGACCGTCCATCAAGTGGGCAATGTTGGAGGCTATAGTTAAGCCTAAACCCGAACCCGCCACGTTTTGAACCCTAGGGTCATCCGAACGGACAAACGCTTGAAATATCTTTGTGAGTTCACTCTCCTTAATGCCTATGCCGTCGTCCTTGATAGTAAACATGAACGTAACAGTACCATCAAGGGACTGCGAGAGTTGTTGTATATAGAACTCTACTCTACCGCCAAAACCAGTATAACTAAACGCATTAAAGATTAGGTTTGTTATTAGCTGGAATAGTTTACCGTTGTCGCCTATGACGTTATCTACAGTTACATCTTTAGCGAGGCACACAAAACCTAGTCCCTTTTCTTTAAAGCTTCTAAAGTTGTAGTCTAGAGTGCCTTGTATAAATTCCGAAAAGCTAAACTCCTCGTCTACTAAGTTAAAGTCGCCGTTTTCAATCTTGCTCATATCTAGCATACTATTGATAATTGATAGCAACTCCTGTCCTGACTTTGAAATCTTTTCCAAACAGGTGGTTAAATATTCGGGGTTGTTTACACTAGCCTTAGCTAAAGTAGTCAATCCGATGATAGATACCATTGGGCTACGAATATCACGGGACATTTTGGATAGAAAATCGTTTTTGACTTTAGTAGCACTTTCGGCTTTTTCTATGCTGTACTGTAGCAACTGCTTTTTGTTCATTTCTGCCCTAACAACATCGTCAACGTTTTTTAGGGCTACAGTGACAAAAGTATTGTTGTCTATTTCGTTTAGGATAAACTTAATTCTATTCCATTCATAGTGTCCCCCGACTTTTTTCCTAAATACACAAGATATCTTGCTATCTTCTTTTACTAGACTACTCTTAAGATTACTCATACTAGTAAACCTACGAACTTCTTCCAAATCGTCGGGGAAGACGTACTCCTCAACGTACTTTTTTGACATTGTGGAATATCTACCCTCCATAGGAAACTCTTTGGTGGATATAAGCTTATCCTCTAGGCGGAGTACTTGGTAGGTATCTTCTGTTAGGTTGATGTACCCTAGGAAGTAGTATTCATTGCAGAGTGCGTGTAGTATGTTAGTCTGTTGGTACTGGTCGGATATATCTAGCTGTAGTATGATAGCAACATCGCTAGAAAAACTGCTATTGTTTATGATTATATTATTTAAAATCCAACAGTAGTACGAACCCATAGAACGCCTATACGTTTCTTGAATGTTATGCTCTCCAGCGTCACGGTGCTTTATAATGTTCTCCACTGAAAACTGCGTGAATATACGTTGTCTATCGTTGGGATGGTAGCACACACTTAAAGCCTTTACCCAGTCTTTAAAGTCGTAGTCGGTGTTTAGGGAAAAATCTTCAAAGTTGGAATACGTTATACCTTTAATGGTTCTAACAGTGCCATCTATCAAGTTTACCCTGTGTATACCTATAAACATATCGTTCATAGAGGCTAAGACTTCATTGTGGAACTCTATAAGGCTGTTTACTTCTATCTGTCTTCGTTTCTGTTCTGTGATGTCTATGGATATGCCTACTACTATATTAGGATTATTTTTAGAGTCAACCTCTGCTACGGATAAGACAACCTTAAACCACCTTGAGCCGTCTTTGTTTCTATATACCCCCTCGGAAGTTTTTTCCCCGTTGAATATGTTGTTGTACATCTCAAAGTAGGGGGTTTTGTCGTCGGGGTGTACGAATTCTTCAAAGAAACTTTCGGGTGCGTTCTCTATGGTGTCGGGTAACTCGTACTCCCCTTGAGTACGCCTAGGAAACATTAAACGCTTTTCGTTGGGATAGAAATAAAATTCATAGATGTTAGTACTCTGCAATGCTATACTTAAAAGTTCACTGGAGGCTCTACCTTGACTTATAAGTTTTTGGTTTATGGCTACCAAAGTAGACTTCTCTAAGTCTAGGAGTTTCTTCTTGATGTATACTCCCCCAGCATACCCAGCCAAAGCACCATTAGCAGTAACTACCCTATGGGATGGTACTACTATAGCTATAGGGTTTTTAGCGTTAGCCATGCCTATAGCTCTAACTGCGGTAGGTTTGCCGATGGCTTCTGCTATATCTCCATAGGAGCAAGTTTCGCCATAGGGTATTTTAGTTATGGCATTCCAAACCTTTTTTTGAAAGTCTGAACCCTCAAACTTTAAGGGTAGGTCGAAAGTTTTTCGAGTACCGTCGAAGTACTCTTTTAGTTCTAGCATTACTTTATTGTTAATCTTGTTGTTTTGGTCGAATACGAAATCGCAAGAATGGTTATCAAATAGTATATCTGTAATATAGAAACCATCATTTGCGATAGTGATTAATCCTACAGGACTTCTATATATTGAGCATACTTTCTTCATAAATTCACCTTCGCAATAATAATTAATTTTATACTGCCATATATATATATTTATATACAATATATATATATATATATATTATGTTTTTTTAAATCTATACTATGGTCTAGCTTAATTATAATGCATTATGTAACATTTGTCAATCACAAGTGATAATTCCAAA
>CAYXNU010000183.1:0-3473 GCA_964466485.1 uncultured Ruminococcus sp. | reverse complement strand
AGTGTTTTTTGAAAAATCTATCAAATCCAATTAATTTCTATTCCGCTACACAACTACATTAAAAATAGCCACTCTTTTAACTAATAAATTCCACGCTGTGTGCGGGTTGCCATTCCCTGTGAAAACTTGACTTTTCACTAACCTAAATATATAATTACATATAGAAAGGATGGTGGTATTTTATGACGGCTAACCAAATAAAAAATACTATACAAGAGTGTGCAACATTATTTGAGTTTGAATATCAAGGACTTGATGGCAATGTTGACCCTTATTTTCATGAAGATGGCAGTTTTAGTTTTCTCCTATATTTCAATGGTGCAGAAACAACCGTTTACAACATCGATGATGTTATGAACACAAAATTTATTCATGGCAAGTCCTTGAATGAAATTGCGGAGAGTTTAACTATTTAGTAGCACTCTAAAATGCTAGGGGGCTATTTTTATGCCCCCTTAAAAATATCGTTCACTATTTTCTATAAAAAACAACCCCCACAGAATAACGTATCTGTGGGGATTTTCACAAGCTGTCTATCGGATTCGAACCGACGACCTCTTCCTTACCAAGGAAGTGCTCTGCCTACTGAGCTAAGACAGCATTACCAAATCACAAAAAGTATTATACCACATTGCGGATGGAAAGTCAAGGGTTTTTTGAAAGTTTTTCAAAAATTTTTTTATGCGTACCAAATATAGAAAAAATCCCCTACCGTTTGGCAAGGGAAATATCTATTTATATATGCGAAATGGCATACCATGTAAATACTCAAAAGCGGATAAGATTAACCTTCTTCGCCATCGAAAACGCTATCTTTGTTTAGAGTGTTAAGAACGTCATTGTAGTTCTTTTTGTACATAGCATAAACGTTTATTTTAACAGGTTGGTTCTTGTTAGCATTTTGAAGATTTAAATGGTCTAGTTGCCATCTAGTCATAGAAACAGCTAAATCATGAGCTCTTTGTGGTTTATTCATGTTGAAAACTTTCCTTTCTATAAAATTAATACTATTCGCTTTTGCTCATAGTAATGTTGCTCTCAGAGAAGTCAGGGTCTTTGTTGAGAGTGCTTAAAATTTCTGTGTAGTTTTTTCTGTACACTGCATAAAGGTTTACATTTACTGGATGTTCCTTGTCTGCCTTGATGTGGTCTAATTGCCACATAGTAATCATCACGGATAAATCGTGAGCTCTTTTGTCGTTGGTTAGCATTAAAAAATTCCTCCTAAAATTCAAAAAATCTATACACCTAGCGAACTATTCCTCGTTAGATTGAAGTTCGGGGTTAAAGAGTTCGTCTTGCTTAAAAATGTTAAGCAACTCTGTATAGTAGTTGTGATAGTAAGTATGCAAGTTTACAGAAACTCTTTTGTTCTCCTTTTTAGCATTTTTAACAATCTGTTCGAGTTGCCATTTAGAAGCCATCTCTGCTAAGTCGTGCGCTCTTTCCTCTGGACTAATAATCATACGTTCACCTCCAAACGTTAAATCATGCGACACATAAGCCGTACTTGTTATACTGATTATAACATCTAATGTTGTGTTTGTCAATAGTTAGAATGGAATATTTGTTCATTCGGTGGGGGTGACATCCCAGTAGATTAATTCCCTACACGGATATTTGAGAGAGAACTTCTCCTATCTTATCATGGATTACCAAATTTGCAATCCTGTCGGCGGAAGTTTTGTCACGGTTAATTAGCACCAAATGTTTCCCCCTAAAGTAGTCTATAAAGGAACTTGCTGGGTATACCGTCAAGGAAGTACCACCTATTATTAGCATATCTGCGGTGGATATTGCGTGTATAGCCCCCCTAACGATATCGTCATTAAGACCCTCCTCGTATAGCACCACATCGGGCTTGATGTTTCCACCACATGAACACTTTGGCACACCAGTACTATCTATAATAGTATCCACACTGTAGGACTTTCCACAGCGTTCGCAATAGTTTCTAAGCACAGAGCCATGCAATTCATAGACTTTTTTGCTACCCGCCATTTGATGTAAACCATCTATATTTTGAGTAACCACCCCTATGAGTTTACCTGCTTGTTCCATTTCAGCAAGTTTTAAGTGAGCCTTGTTGGGTTTAGCAGTTGTGCAAATCATCTTGTCACGGTAGAACTTAAAGAACTCCTCCGTGTGGTGTTTATAGAAAGTATGACTCAATATAGTTTCGGGAGGGTAGTCGTACTTTTGGTTGTATAGTCCGTCCACGCTACGAAAGTCTGGGATACCGCTCTCAGTGGATACCCCTGCACCCCCAAAGAACACTATGCTATTGCATTCGTCCACCATGGACTGTAGTTTTTGAATATCATCGCTCATATAAAAAACACTCCTTTATTGCATTGCCTTAATTTCACACTAATTCGATATAATGCCATGCTATATCTTACGGAACGCCCAATGGACGTTCCCTACAAATTTTCAATCAATCGTTTTGTACTTAACCCGAAACCTTAACGGTTACTATATACCCGTCTAAATTGTTACCCGAAATACTGTATTCCATATCCATTAGCACTGGTATGTTTGTAGATGCGTTAGCCTCATCTTCTGCGACATAGTACACGTTGTAAGTTCTGCCGTTAAAGGTAGTAATCTCTAAGGGGTCGTTGTACTTGTAATTCTTTACTAAGTCTAAATATTCTTCTAGGCAGAGGTTGTTTTCTTTCATGTAAGCGGAGTGTGGCAAACCGACGTATCTAAAGTGGCTAGGCTCATCTATGCCAGTAATATCCGCCTTGTCGGAGGGGTAACGCTGTATAAATCCATACTTGTCGGCTCTTTCGGCAATCCATGAGAAGTCGCCAGTACCGTCAAAATCTTCTATAATGTTTCCGTCATAGGAACTCAAATCGAAAGACAAACCAGTAACATGGTCGCACTGTGTGGTGTCGGTAAGCTCATCTGGGGAGATGTACCCTAA
This sequence comes from uncultured Ruminococcus sp., assembly GCA_964466485.1. Taxonomy (GTDB): domain Bacteria; phylum Bacillota; class Clostridia; order Oscillospirales; family Ruminococcaceae; genus UBA5884. The sequence continues at coordinate 538 of CAYXNU010000183.1, read as the reverse complement.
CCTAATCATAGTGTCTGTGTTTTCTGTATCTTGATTAAAGTCGGAAACCATGCTGTTAATCTCTGTGATAATACTAGTAGATAGTTCCATATCTATATTACTAACTGAATACGTTTCTACTCTATTTTCAAATACGTTGCAAAATTCCACGCTGTCCAAATCGTAATCGGTGTAGTTGTCCGCATTGACACAAGCCAAACTACCCGCATATAGGTCGTATCTGTTATTTACTTGAACGTTTCTAAAGAGTACGCTACTCTCTGTAGTTTCAGTAGTAGAGCCGTCCTCGGAATCGCTATAGCCTAGGGTAGTATCATCGGAAAGGCTATTTAAGTTAGAGTACACATTAAAGCCACAATAACAAAAACCTCCCAACAAGGCTACACTCAATAAACCACTAAAAAATGTTGAAACTTTACCCATAAAAAACACTCCTTTAAAAAAGTATTGTTAAACCGCAATAGTCTATATTCATAAATATTATACCATACTCTTAGAAAAAAATAAATACAATTTGTAAAAAAAAACAGACGGGCAA
>CAYXNU010000182.1:0-3477 GCA_964466485.1 uncultured Ruminococcus sp. | reverse complement strand
GAGCCTTTTCAAAAGCTGTGTTAGCATCGTCACCAGCCTTGATGAAGTCCATCATTTTGCCGAAGTTTACGAACTTGTAGCCAATGATTTCGCCTTCTTCATTAAGAGCAAGTTTAGTAACATAACCGTCAGTCATTTCTAGGTAACGAGGACCTTTAGCTAAAGTGCCGTACATAGTACCTACTTGAGAACGTAAGCCCTTACCTAAATCTTCAAGACCTGCACCTACTACTAGACCATCTTCAGAGAATGCACTTTGAGTTCTACCGTATACGATTTGTAGGAATAGTTCTCTCATAGCAGTGTTGATAGCATCACATACTAAGTCAGTGTTTAAAGCCTCTAGGATAGTTCTACCGGGTAGGATTTCTGCTGCCATAGCTGCTGAGTGAGTCATACCGGAACAACCTACAGTTTCAACTAGTGCCTCTTGGATAACACCTTCCTTAACGTTTAGAGTTAGCTTACAAGTACCTTGTTGTGGAGCACACCAACCGATACCGTGTGTAAATCCATTGATATCAGTAATCTGCTTAGCCTTTACCCACTTTGCTTCCTCTGGGATTGGTGCTGCACCATGAGCAACGCCTTGTGCTACAGGACACATTGTTTCTACTTCATGAGAATAATTAATCATTTACTAAAAACTCCTTTCAGTTTTATGTATGGATAGCTTGAACCTACGCACATACCATACACTTGTACTAACATTATACTACAATTTTTCATAATTTGCAAGTGTTTTTTTAAGATTTCTACAAAAAATTATATTTATACTAATTTGTCTATTAATATACACACAGCGTGTGCCGAAATTCCTAAGCCCTCGCCCGTAAAACCGAGCTTTTCCTCGGTGGTAGCTTTTACGCTCACTTGAGATATATCTAGGTTGCACACCCTTGCGATGTTCTCTCTCATGGCGTAAATGTGCGGTGCTAACTTAGGTTTTTGGCATAGTATGGTACTGTCGATATTTCCTATGGAATATCCATTATTAGCTATCAATTCGCACACATAAGATAGCAATTTTAGGCTGTCCGCACCCTTGTATTTGGGGTCGGTATCGGGGAAATGTTTGCCTATATCTCCCAAAGCCAACGCTCCTAGTAGGCTGTCCATTATGGCATGGATTAGCACATCGGCATCGGAATGCCCTAGCAAACCTTTTTCGTAAGGTATTTCCACACCGCCTAGGATTAGTTTTCTATTTTCAACCAACCTGTGAACGTCGTAACCGTGTCCAATTCTAAACATTGTCAATCAATCCTTTCAATAAAGTTTCCGCAAAAGGAATATCTTCGGGGGTAGTAATCTTAATGTTTGAGTAATGCCCTACCGTCATAAATACGTTGATTCCTATACTTTCCACTAGCTGACAATCATCCGTAAAGTTAAGGTTGTTGTTCTTAGCGTGTTCAACCCCATTAAAATAAATGTCCTTTTTAAAGGTCTGTGGGGTTTGGGTTATAAATAGCGAACTCCTGTTAGGGGTGTCAACTATCATTCCATTTTGAACCACTTTTATAGTATCTTTTACAGGCACTCCCAAAGTAGAACCCCCATAGCGACGTGCATTTTCTATGCATTGTTCTATATCGGCAGGTAGAACCAAAGGTCTAGCACCATCGTGAATAGTTATCAAATTAGTATCGCTAGACACTTCTTTGCAACCGTTTAAAACGCTCTCTTGACGAGTAGCACCACCAACCGTTACGCATTTTAATTTACTAATGTTCAAACTTTTAGCAATGCTTTCAACTTGAGATATATCCGAATCCTTAGTAACTACGACAATTTCTCGAATACTTTCACAACATTGTAATGCACTTAAACTCATTCCAATTACCGTTGAATTGCCCAACGGCAAAAACTGCTTATTGACTCCGCCCATCCTAGTGGAGTTCCCCGCACTGACTACTATTGCAGAGGTGTCACAATTCATAATAGAAACTCCTTCCATAATATGTATTTGTTTACATTATACCACAAATAGCACAGCTGTGTCAATAGCTGAAAAAATCTCCCATGCATTCACGGGAGATTTTCCATATTAAGATTGAAAATTAACTAATACTTTTGACATCAATCCAAAATATATAAATATCGATGAGGCATCGACAATGGTAGTAATTAACGGCGAAGAAGTCATCGCTGGGTCTATGTGCAATTTTTTGGACAACATAGGCAGTGAACAACCTATAACCTTAGCAAAAACTATCGTAAGTACCAAAGCCAATGACGTGCTAACCGCCAAAAATACGTCGCTGTACATTATGTACATCCTAATGCCGTTCACAATTCCCAAAGTTATTCCGCACAGTATCGCCACTCGAAACTCCTTAAACAAGACCTTAAAGTAATCTTTAAGCTGAATGTCATCCACAGACATTCCACGAATGATTAAAGTTACACTTTGATAGCCACAGTTACCGCCAGTATCCATAAGAGTTGGTATAAATGCCATTAACATGGGTATTGCATACAATTCCGCTTGAAAATGCTCTATAATTAGCCCAGTAATTGTGGATGCCAACATTAAAAATACTAGCCATAGTATTCTATTTTTAAAGTGCTGAAAAACCGAAGTTTTAAAGTATGACTCGTCATTATAAACGATACCCGCCATCTTTTCGATATCCTCGGTAGCCTCCTCCTGAATTACGTCCATAACGTCGTCAAAGGTAATAATACCCACTAAACGGTTCTCATTGTCCACCACCGGAATAGCCATAAAATCGTACTTTGATAGCGTTTTAGCAACGGTTTCACGGTGTTCGTAAGTGTTCACGGATATTATGTTAGTATCCATAATTTCGTTAATTTTGGTGTCGTCATCAGAGGTTAATAAGTCCAAAAGGGTGACAGTTCCTATCAACTTTCTTGAGTCGGTGACATAACAATTGTAAATAGTTTCCTTTACCCAACCAACATTTCTAATCTTTTGGATTGCCTCTTTAACGTCCATATCCTGATGAAGATACACATACTCCACGGTCATAATGCTACCAGCACTGTCATTGGGATATTTTAATATCTCATTTATCATTTTTCTGGTACTAGGGTCAGCATTTTTTATGATACGGCTGACGAAATTTGCGGGCATTTCTTCAATCAAGTCCACAGTATCGTCCAAATAGAGTTGGTCAATAACTTCGCTAAGTTCGCTATCGGAGAACACACTAATTAAGTGCATTTGCATTTCGCTGTCCATATATGCGAACGTTTCGGCAGACAACTCTTTGGGCAATAATCTAAACACGATATAAATGTCACTCTTTTCTAAATCTTGAAATAACAAAGCTATGTCGGCTGGGTTCATATCTTGCAAAATTTTTTTAAGTGTGATATATCTTTTGTTTTCCAAAGCTTGAAAAGCTTTTTCCTTTAGGTATGAAAAGTTCATTGATACAAATCTCCTTTTTATTATTTTTTAAAACGGTGTCATTAAATAATGACTCACGAAAAAAGGGAGTGTTT
>CAYXNU010000181.1:0-3478 GCA_964466485.1 uncultured Ruminococcus sp. | reverse complement strand
GATTCTATGCTAATTGATAGTTTGCTAAATTAATACTTGCATTGAAATCTCTGTCAGCAACGTAGCCACAAGCATTACAGCGATATACTCTATTCGATAGTTTCAAATCTTTCTTAATACTTCTACATTGAGAACACATCTTTAACAAAATTAATGCCAAAAGTTTCGTACTTATACTTCATTTGACGTATGAACTCATAAAACTTCTGTTGAGATATTGCCTTTGAATGTTTTTACACTCTTTCAAAGGTAGTTTCCAGATTGGTCTATGCTTGCGTTCTATTTCTCAAAGGAAAATAAAATCTTAAAGGGTAGCATTGCCCTTTAAGACCTTTTAACGTTACCTATCAAACTCTTAAGCCTTATTTTGAGTGGAACTCTTTTGGGTAGGCTTAGCACCGCCTTTTGGCTTTGGTCTACGCTTAGGCTTTGGCTTATAGTTTGGATCTTTCTTGCGTTCCTCAGCCCTTTTGAGTTTAGCCTGTTCTATCAAGCGACGTTGCTCTTTAGCTCTAAGATTTGCTTCATGTTGGGCTTTGCGTTCTGCCTTGAGTCGCTTGTTTTCTTCCATCTGTTTTTCGTAATTTTTGCGGTCAATCTCTTTTTGGATTTTTCTCTTTTTAGCCTTTTGCATTTCGTCCTTTAGGAAACTATGTAGTATATAGACAGCTTTTCTGTACTCAACCTCATCCACTGCGAAGTCACTAGCCTTTAGCTTTTTGTCAGTTTGGGGAAGCTTTGGTTTAGGTTCGTATGGTATTATTGGGAGTGTATCCTCATTTACTTCTACGGTTAGCTTGTCCTTGTAGCCGTACGCTAACATATACCTTTTATCCTTAAAAACTACCGAATAGTGCTTGTTAGTAATTATCTTAACATCTTCGGACTTGTACTCGCCTAAAAAGTTAATATTGTTCAAGTCTAAAGACTTACCCTTTTTAGGGGCTTTACAGTACTTCATATTTGGAAAGAGCATATACTTTTGAACGTCCAATTCTTCACCGGTGACGGTATCCACATACACAGGCACTGCCCTCTTGCATTCACTGGTAATATTAATCATACCGTCTATAGAACACCTACCTAAGTTGAACAACTTTACAAAAGCGTCGTTCCTCATACCGAATAGTTTGCCCATATGTGCTTGTAGTTTTCTTCTTTCTTTGGAAGTTTCAGCTATAGACTTTTCATAGTATAGCTGGTGAATCTTTCTGCCTAACATGGTTATAGCAAAAGATATATCCTCGTCGCACAAGTCGGAAGATATGTCGTGCAAATCCCAACCGAAGTACTCAGCATATTTGGATACTTCTATACTGCTATCCTTAACCCTATTGGTTACGGCTTTTAGAAATACTTCTTTCTTTTCGGTAGTAGCTATCTTCTCCCCTAAGACCTCTTTAGTAAACTTAACCAGTTGGAGCTTCTTAGCCTTTTTTAGTAACTCTTTAATTACAAAATCATAGTATATTCTCAAAGTATCACCTCATAAATTATGTTACGTTTATCAAGAGTAGGTTGGTGCTGTTGGGATTGTAGTAGCTTCTTTCCTTGCCTAAAATCCTAAAGTTATCATCATTATAAGCGATACACTTACTCAACACCTTGATGATAGTTTCGTCATCGTAGTAGGGATTACTAACTAGGTAAGTTTCCCCGTAGACGTTTTTCATTAGAAAAGCGTGGTCGATTATAGGCTCGAAGATTTCGTTATCCAATCTTCTAGCTAAAGGCTCAATTAAGTAGTCCTCATTATAGCTAAAAAAGTCATACTCTTTGATTAGCTTGTCTAGTAGCTCCCTAGAGCAGTATGCACACTTAGAGCATATCTCTTTTCTATTCTTATTATTCAGCTCTTTCCAACTCATAGTTAATTCCTCCTTGTACTAGTTGATAGTATAATTATACCACTGATGCACAAAAGATGTTATTTATCACTGGTAACGGTGGCGAAGGTAAGTCAGTTATCGGTAACGTATATAGACAGATTCTAGGCGGTAACAATACATATTCTGCACACGTTCACCTACTACAAGATAGACCTTGCCAACTCGCTAACTGCGTAAACAAATTAGTAAACATCGACGATGATACAGAGTTTAAGGCATTTAAGGACACCGGTACACTAAAGGGACTCGTCAGCGGTGGCTTTCTCACAATTGAAAAGAAGTATCAAGCTCCACAAGACGTAAAACTCTACACTAGGCTCATGTGCTTCAGTAATGCCTCTCTACAGGCGTTATACGACCGCTCAGACGGATTCTACCGCAGACAGCTAATCATCCGTACAAAGCCAAAGGACAAGGACAGAGTGGACAATCCAAACCTACTAAACGAAATCGTGGCAGAAGAACTTAGCGACATATTTATGTGGTGTTTAGATGGTCTATACAGATTACTAGCTAACAACTATCACTTCACAGTTTCCAAAGACTCCGAAAGACTACTAGAAGATACCAAACGTGAGGGCTTCAACTTCATTGAATATCTAGAAGATGAAAACGAGGTAATATACGACGAAAATCAAGCAACTACAAGCGTTGACCTATACGCTTCATACTGCAACTGGTGCTCAAACAACGGCAAGGACGCAATAAAGAGAAACACAGTACTAAACTGGTTAAAAGAACACTCCCACGACTACAAAGTTAAATATGACTGCAACATAATCGATAAGAACAATGGCAGACGTTGCCGTGGATTTAAGGGAATTAGAGTTCATATGTACAATTCATACAGCTACTGTGCATAACAAGAACTGGTATATAGCATCTTGAAAACAGAATATTTCAGGCTATGATTTCTAATATAGTCATGTTTATTTGGAATGTGGGTATATTAGAAGTTAGATGAGAAATGTTAGCCACGGTTAACATTTCAGGGATGGTAATCATGTTTATTTGGAATGACTTTCATCAAAAATTTACATGGCTCTAAATCTTTACTGGAGCAACTCCTATAGCCAAAAATTTACAAAAAAATTCAGCCGAAAGCCTAGGGAGATACTATACCCTACTGATAGTAAATCTTACAGCTTTTAGATATTTTTTTAAACAGCACAAAAGCCATGGGGATTGCTATACCTATTTTTGGCTTACAGCTTTTGGATATTTTGAAATCTCATGCCCATGGTACATAACGCATCCTTGAGGGATTTCTTTTTAGTGATTTTTTTAATACTTGAAATATATAGAACTATCCACATAGGTATGTAGGTTACACTATTACGCAAGTTTAGCTTTATGTTAATTTTTGGGTATTTATCTTCTTGAATATTTGCTTTTGTTATTTTTAAAATATCAAATTATTTCCAATTCGTATAAATGTGTATATGTGTAAATAACTAAAGTATGTGGTTTATAGTCTAATACCATGTGTTTTTTATGGGTAAAGGCAAAATGCTGTTGTGTTTGGGTGGGGGCTGTGGTATAATATCTATAAAGATTGGAGGTTTTTAGATGTTTAACATATATACTAA
>CAYXNU010000180.1:1999-3552 GCA_964466485.1 uncultured Ruminococcus sp. | reverse complement strand
TCTAAGAACAACTGCGACGACGCTACCATGGAAAACGCTGACGGCTTCGCTGCTAAGCTCACTTGCGGTGAGGGTAACGTATTCGATGGTTGTATGTCATACAACAACTCCGATGACGGTTGGGACTTATACGCTAAAGAGGCTACTGGCCCTATAGGTGTGGTAACTATCAAGAACTGTGTGGCTTTCCGTAACGGCTATACCGAGGACGGCAGAGGCTACGGCGAATGCGATGGTAACGGCTTTAAGTTAGGCGGTGGCGGTGTAGGTACTGCTCACGTTGTGGAAAACTGTCTAGCTTTTGAAAACCTACACTGTGGCTTTACTGATAACAACAACCCTAAACTAGAAAGTCTAACTAACTGTACAGCGTTCAACAACGACGTTGGTGCTGATGGTAAACCTAACTTCTCTGTATACCGTTGCACTGATGACGGTTGCGACTTTACTGGTATACTATCCTACTTAAATGACAGTGCTAAAAAACTCAACAACGATAAGTTTGTTGGTACTATGGCTAACTCCATCTACTACAACGGCAAGAAGTACTACAACGTTACCGACAAGATAGATATAGACAACGGCGACAAGTCCGGTAGTATCGTTACTCTATCCGATAGCGACTTCGTTAGTGTGGTAGCCCCTGAAATGGGTACAGACTTCCACAAGGTTTGGAGAAACGCTGACGGCTCTATAAACGTAAACGGCTTTATGCAGTTAGCAGATACTAGTACTTACGCTACTTCCGATGTAGGTGCAGACTTTAGCAACTATGAAAGCGTTTCCGTTCCTGCTGTACCTGACGGCACTGAAACAGTAGTTACTGGTACTGGTGTTACTACAGCGGTTACTACTACCGTTGCAAGTGGTGACGATTCTACTGTTACTACTACTACCACCGCTAAGGATGTAGATTCCACTGGCGATGAAAACCCTGTTACTACTACTACAGTTGCAAGTGTAGCAGTTACTGACTCTGACGGCTCTACTGTAACTGGTGAGGATGGCTCTGTAGTTACTGAGGTTGTTTCTCAAGATACTACTAATACTACTACTACCGCTACTGAGGGTACTATCGTTAGCAACTATGTAGTTACCGACAACAACGGTGCTGAAGTTACTGACGCTAACGGCGATGTAGTTACCGGTACTGTAATAGTAACTGTTACTACTACTGCTACTAGCAAGGATTCCCCTGATACTACTGACGGCTCTGTAGCTACTGATTCTCCATCAGGTAGCGAAAGCGTTACTACTTTTGCTAGTACTACAGCCCACGTCGATACTGGTGCGGTTACCCTACTAGGTGACGTAAACCTAGACGGCGAAGTAAACTCTGTAGATATAGTAATGCTTAAGAAGTATCTTCTAACTATGATAGGCGACGATGACCTATCTGCTGACGCTAGACTAAACGCTGACGTTACTGGCGACGGTGAGATTCAAGCTACAGACTTACTAAAACTTAAAAAGTACGTTCTTCTAATGATTGACTCCTTAGAATAGAATGTTAAATATTCCATGGGACGGCTTTTCGCCGTTCCCTATGATTA
>CAYXNU010000180.1:0-1899 GCA_964466485.1 uncultured Ruminococcus sp. | reverse complement strand
TAGAATAGAATGTTAAATATTCCATGGGACGGCTTTTCGCCGTTCCCTATGATTAATGCTATCCATAAATATAAATATAGGTTTTAAAGGAAAAAGTCGGTTAAACTATAAAAGTTTATCCGACTTTTTCGTACCATATTAAAATTAATTTGATGAATGCTATGTTATCCTATGCATTTGGAGAGCCTATCTCTAACGGCAGACTCGCCCATAGCTTGAGAGATTTCGTATATGTCAGGGGAGTTGGTTCTACCAGTTAGAGCCACCCTAATGACGTTAGAAACGTCTACTATACTACCCTTATAGAGTTCGGGGTTCTTCTTGTACTTTTTAGGTTGTAGTGCATAGTTGAGTTCTTCGGCTATAGCACGAACCTTATTAAACCACTCCTCTTGAGTGTCGTTAAAGTTTAGGGTTTCAAGGTACTTAGTAAGGATGGTATCCTTGTCAGAGCCTTGAGCGTTCACTGGGAAGTCGTCGTCTTTGGTGAAAGTTTCGTCAAAGTAGAAAGATAGGAACTTACTAGCTTGTTTCCAGTTTTCAATATCTTTTCTAGGCTTGTTGCCACTTCTGCCGATATCTATCACTTTTTGGGAGTATTCAGCGTTAGCAGTGAAAGCCTTATAGAAAGTTTCGTCATAGGTCTTAGACCATTCAGCTATGCCGTTGTAGATGTACTCAGCGGATAGCCTTGAGATAACCTCTTTACTTACGTCATTAAACTTTGGTATATCTAGTAATGCTCCAGAGTTGCTCATCTTTTCTAGGGAGAATGGAAACTCTAGGTAAGACTTATCTGTATTAGTAGTAAACCATTCCTCAAAGTTGGAGTTTAGGACTGTTAGCAAGTATACCCATACAGCCTCTGGAATGTATCCCTCGGATACATAGTAGGCTAAAGCTAGTTCGGGGTCTTTACGTTTGGAGAGTTTTCTCTTTTTGCCAGTTTCTTCATCTATCTTCATTAGCTGTGGTGTGTGACAGTATAGAGGTCTATCCCAGCCTAAAGTATCAAATAGCTGAACGTGTATAGGTAGTGTAGCTAACCATTCTTCACCACGGATAACGTGAGTGGTTCTCATAAGGTGGTCGTCCACTACATGGGCAAAGTGATACGTTGGTATGCCGTCGGACTTCAATAGCACAAAGTCTTGATAGTTCTCTTGAACCTTTAGTTCCCCACGAATGCCATCCTTTACGGACACATAGTTTTTAATATCCCCTGTAGACCTAAAACGCAATACATAAGGTTCGCCGTTGGCTATCTTCTCTTTGATATCTTCTATGGGTCTGTCACGCCAAATGGCATACTTACCATAGTAACCAAAGTTCTCCTTAAGGGACTCTTGAGTTTCATGCATTTTGGAGAGTTCTTCCTCTGTACAGAAACATGGGTATGCATAGCCCATTTGCACTAGTAGTTTAGCAAAGGTTTGATAGATTTCTTTTCTATTGCTTTGCTTGTATGGTGCATATATGCCGTTGTCCCCAGTGAGTGTTACACCCTCGTCAAAGTGTACACCAAAGTAGTTCATGGAGTTGATAATGGTTTCTATAGCACCCTCAACCTCTCTTTTGCTGTCGGTGTCCTCTATCCTTAGGAATATTACACCGTCGCTTTGGTGTGCAAGTCTTTCCCCTATGATGGCATTGTACAAGTTACCTAGGTGTACAAACCCCGTAGGGCTAGGACCTATACGGGTTACACAAGCACCCTCTGGAACGTTTCTCTTAGGGTAGAGGTCTTCAAAGTATTGTGGAGTCTTATCTATGTTTGGAAATAGTAACTCCGCTAGTTCTTTATAATCCATATTAAAAGTATCCTTTCAGTATATATATATTTAAGTTTTACTTATATAATTATATATTTAGATGAGTGAAAAGTCAAGCGGAATGGCA
>CAYXNU010000179.1:1726-3554 GCA_964466485.1 uncultured Ruminococcus sp. | reverse complement strand
TTAGCGAATAGGCTATAGTTTTGAAAGACAAAAGCAGTATTCTTTCTTACTTCTAAGATATCTTTCTTTTTAGCGTGTTTAAAGTCTACCGTCTTATCCCCGATGGTTAGAGTGCCACCGTCTGCTTTTTCTAAGAAGTTTATACATCTTAATAGAGTAGTCTTACCAGAACCCGACTGCCCTAAGATTACTACCACTTCGCCTTTTTCAACAGTTAGAGATACATCCTTTAATACTTCCAAACTTCCAAAAGACTTTTTTACGTTCTTTACCTCAATCATTTTTGTCACCTCCTTAAGCGAACTTTCTATATTTCGAGCCACTCTTTTCTATCAATCTTCCTAAGTTTTCAATGATAATAGCCATTACCCAATAGATAACTGCAGCTGCTACATAGCCCTCAAGGAAACTGTAGGTAATATTACAAGGATATATCGAACCATTGTAAACCTCAAATATTCCTAGTGAGAACGCTATAGCACTAGTTTTCATTACTGCTGTTACGTTGCTAATTAGTATAGGTACGGCTATAGGTACTACTTGCGGAATGATAATTCTAGTTAGCGTTTGAAAGTTTGTCAAACCTATAGAATATCCCGCCTCAAACTGAAACTTATCTATCGATAGAAACGCACCCCTTAAAGCCTCAGACATATAGGCAACATTCATTAATGATAGCACTATGTAGCCTATCCACATCTTGTCGGCTTCTGTGATGGATACGTTGAGATGCAAGAAACTAGCTATCTTGTCAAAGTTTAGAGTATAGATGGTGTTTATTATCATCATGGAGAGTACAAACGGAATAGCATTGTATATCGTTACTAGTGTAGCAAATATTTGAGATAGAACCTTAACTTTGTATATTCTAACTATAGCTATCAACGTACCAAGGACTAACCCAATCACTACGGGAACTATCGTAAGCTTTAGGGTATTTGGTAGATAGTACAATCCCGACTGTAAGCACTCTATAAAATCTTCCCACTTGAATGACATACTTAACACCTACTTTCTATTGCCATACTGGAGTTTTTTATTTAGTATATAGAATACTAACTTTACCAGTAGGCTGAATACTACATATATTACTGTCACTGCGATGTATGGCTCAAAGTTGTGTCTTGTTGTCGTGCCTATGGCTTTAGCTCTGCCCATTAGGTCGATAACACCTATCATGTACGCTAGTGATGTACTCTGTATTAAAACTACTAAGTTAGTGCCATAGCTAGGTATTGCTACCCTAATGGCCTGTGGTAGTATTATTCTAGTAAAGGTTTGCCACCATGTAAGCCCTACTGAATACCCCGCCTCAAACTGGGTGTGCGGTATGGAAGTTATTGCACTTCTAAAGATTTCTGCTAACATAGCACTTTCGTTTAAAGTTAAAGCTATGGTCGCAAATATGAACTTATCCCAACCGTTTACATCTATATTAAATAGACTTAACAACACTGTAGGTACACCATAGAACACTACTAACAGTTGTACTAATATAGGTGTGCCACGCATAAAAGATATGTACACGCTATATATTTGGTTTATCACTGGAATTTTATATATTCTAATGATTGCTATTAAAACCCCTAAGACTATTCCAAAAACTTCAGCATAGATTATCATCTTTAGGGTGGTGGGTAGTTCACTTAATATTCTCGGAAAAGCATATATAAATCTATCCCAAGAAAACAGACTAGACATAAAAAAATCACTCCTTGATAACGTTGTAAAAAGGGAGGCACTCAAAGACAGGTGAAGGACTTCAAGTGCCATATATATGTTATAAAGTAAATTTAAGGAGAACTATGTTATTAACGTAAGTTCGATA
>CAYXNU010000179.1:0-1626 GCA_964466485.1 uncultured Ruminococcus sp. | reverse complement strand
ACGTTATCTATTGAGCATTGTCGTAAGCATCGTTGCTTTCGGTGTAGTCATCGCCCCAATACTCTATAGAAATTTCCGCTAACTTACCACTTGCCTTAAGTTGTCTTAAAGCGTCGTCAACATCCTGTTGTAGTTGAGCTTCTTCCTCATCGTCTTTACGGTATAGGAAGTATGTATTAGAAGTATTTATAGGGGTATCGAAAGCCAACTTAAAGTGTACGCCTAAGTCTGCATAGGACTCATTAGTAAGTCCTATATCTTTCTTACAGGCAGTTAAGAAACTCCACTTACCACTTATATAGTAGCTAACGGATTCCTCTGTGGTACTAGTAGTGGTATAGTCTAAGTTAATCTGCTTGTCGGGGTGTTCTTCGTTCCAATGCTCTAAGTAGTTAGCGGTGTTGTCACCAGCGGTAGCATGAACAGTAGTACCTGCAAAGTCTTCCAACGAGTTAATGTTTGTGGTATCCACATCATCGAGAACCCACGCATACATATCGAATACTGTATAGCCTTCCTCACCGAATAGGTAGTTTTCTTCACGTTCGGCGTTCCACTCATATTGGTGGGCGGCTAAGTCTATCTTGTTGCTTTCTAGGGCTAGTAGTACGTTTTGGAAGTCGAAACTTTCATATGTAAAAGTATACTGTGGTAGTAGTTCGTCTACAGCCTCAAGGACTGCGTAGTCATAACCTGCGAGGTTGCCGTCATCGTCAAGGTAACAAGCAGGATTGTAAGCATTTCCGCTACCAACCCTTATGACTTTAGCGTCTGGGTTGTTGTTAGATTCTTCTGCGTTTTCTGCTATGGCATTGGTATTTGAGTCTGTATCTGTGTTGTTTTCAGTTGTGGTTGCATCTGCACTAGAACAAGCCGATAGCACTCCACTGCACATTGTTAGTAATAATATTACTGCCATAGATTTTTTTAGATTCTTTAACTTTTTCATAAATATCAATCCTTTCATTCTCATTCCTTGACATCAAGATTTTTTTAAAAAAATATATCTATATAAACTACTCGTTTGAGTAGAGAATTTTCTAAATAAAAAAAATCGACTGCCCAACTCTTGTGAGAGTTAAACAGTCTCTAATCTATTTAGTCAACCATAATAAAATAGTATAACCTAGTATTCCTATAGGCTTTATCTTCTTTTCTATGATTACAGTATACACCCAAATTTTATATTTGTCAATAAGTTTCTTAAACTTTGGAAGATATCATACAAAAGACTTAATCCCATAAAAACATTTTGTGAAATGTTATCCTAGTATGCATAATGGTTTAATAGGTATTATAATACCTAATTGCAAGTAGTTACTTTTAGTTCAATACTTATAATACATCTGTGGAAACTCTACAAAAAGCAACCAGTTTAAAATATTAAAATTGTAAGATATGTAGAATAAAATTTTTTTAAAAAAACTTGTCCAATTTAGAGAGGCTATTTCGTTATATTATATGTAAGACATTTTATAGTTATAGAACTAGGATAACTAGTAACACTTTGACTATTTAGAAATGTTTCACAAATATTTCTGCTGGTTTTTGTATAAAAAGTAGAACTTAAATTTCTTTGAAAATTTTTGTAACATTTTTACTCTTTGTAGAGTTATATATATAGAA
>CAYXNU010000178.1:0-3559 GCA_964466485.1 uncultured Ruminococcus sp. | reverse complement strand
CAGAACGGCAACGGCGAGGAACTCCCTGCAAAGTACAAGACTAAGTGGTACTCTAATGGTGTAGCTGCACAGCCTATATATTTAACGGTTATGCACCGCCCAACTGATAATGGCTTAGACTTCTACTTTGAACACCAACCTAGTGTAGTAAACAAGGAAGAATTAGATGTGCTATACTACTATATCTGTAGAATTATGTTTAGGGGTATGGAAAACTACGACAAGCCACTAAGCAACATCCTTGAGTTGGTATAGTTAGGGAATGGCGATTTGCCATTCCAAAGATGATAATGAGTATAATAATATTTATGTTATAAAAATATTTTGGAGGTATTCTGTTATGTTTGAGCAGTTAAAAGATTTAATCGTTAAGTATGTTAAGGTTGAAGAACAAGATATCCATGAGGATTCACGCTTTATTGAGGATTTAGGTTTTAACTCATATATGTTTATGTGTCTACTAGGCGATGTTGAGGATGAGTTCGACGTGGAAGTGGATGAGCAAGAAGTTCTAAAGCTTAGAACCGTTGCCGACGCTATGGCTTACATAGAAAAGTTACAAGCTGAATAATTTTGGGGGATTAGCACTTATGAATAAAGAAAATACTACTACACTATTTGACTTAGTTAGTCATGCTTCTGATGAGCATAAAGACGTTACCTTTATACGCTACAAAAATAAGAAAAATATCATAGATAAGAGTTTTGCACAGTTTAAAATAGATACCGACGCTGTAGGAACTTTCCTAAAAGAAAAAATCTCTATGGATAAGCTACATATTGCTATAGTGGGTACTACATCTTATAACTATCTAGTAAGCTTTTTCGGAACTACTAACACTAACAACATTATCGTTCCCCTAGATGCTCAACTATCCGCTGAGGATATTTGCGACTGCGTAAACCGTGCAGACGTTACAGTATTTATGTACGATAGCCGTTTCGCTAACCTAGTACCTAGCGTTAGAGAACTTTGCCCACAGGTTACAGACATTATCCAAATAGATGGCACTCCTACAGATAGTGAAGTGTACTCCTTAGAAGAAATCCTAGAGGAATACACTGGCAAGTCTATCAAGGTGGATATAAACCCTAAGGAATGTACTGTTATAGTGTATACATCGGGTACTACTGGAAAGTCTAAAGGCGTTATGCTATCCCATGAAAACTTACTAGATAACTGTTTCTGTGAGAATAACGAAAGCTTTGCAGGGGATAGCCTACTAAGTGCTTTACCTATACACCATGTATACTGCCTAGGCTGTGACATTATCTTAGCTATAAGATACGGTACTACAGTTTGCGTAAACGACAACCTTATGCACCTAGCTAAGAACATTGCTACTTTCCAACCTAACAAGATGTTACTAGTACCTATGATTATTCAAACGCTATACTACAAGATTACAGAGGCTTGTAAGGCTAACCCCGATATAGACAGACAAGACATCGCTAAGAAAGTTTTAGGCGAAAACTTAAGAATTATATATAGTGGTGGTGCATACCTAAGTCAATCCGTAATAGACGGCTTTGCGGAGTTTGGTGTTAAAGTAGCACAAGGCTATGGTATGACTGAGTGTTCACCTCGTATTAGTACTGCCCGTGAATTTGAAGATAACGTTCCAGAATCTGTAGGTAAGATAGTAGGCGGTTGCCAAATTAGAATAGTAGATGGCGAAATTCAAGCTAAGAGCAAATCCGTAATGTTAGGATACTACAAGAACCCTCAAGCTACTGCTGAAACTCTTACCGAGGACGGTTGGCTTAGAACTGGCGATTTAGGTCACGAGGAGAATGGTTGGTTATTTATCACTGGTAGAAAGAAGAACCTTATCATATTAGCCAACGGCGAAAACGTGTCCCCTGAAGAACTAGAAAACAAGTTCGCTGATAACCTACTAGTTAAAGAAGTGTTAGTATATGACAAGGATAACGTTATCACTGCACAGATTTTCCCTAACCTTGAGTATGCTGAAAATAACAATATCACAGATATTAAAAAGCAACTTCAAGATGATATAGATGCTATCAATCTAACTCTACCATCCGCTAAGACTATTAGAAACCTTATAGTTAGAGATGTTGAGTTCGATAAGACTACTTCAAGAAAGATTAAGCGTTCACAAGTGTATGCTTAAACTAAGATTGCTATCTGTAGATATTGAAAACATTACCTTTGAAAGTTTGAAAGATTGTTTGCGTACGTTACCTATTGAGTTACAAGAAAAAGTTACCAGTTTGAAAGTACCTACAGATAGGATAATGTCTTTATGCACTAGGTTGCTAATGCGTCAAGCCATTGCAGAAGATTTAAACCTCCCATTGGACAGTATAGTATTACAGTACGGTGAATATGGTAAACCCTACATATCCGCTGATGTGGACTATCACTTTTCAGTTTCTCACTGCGATGGCTTGATAGCTTTTGCATCCTACAACAAGCCCATAGGTGTGGACACGGAAAACTTAAAAACCGCTAAAAGAAATAGAAAGATAGAAAGTAGACTATTTACTCAAAATGAGATTGTATTTATAAATGATAGTCCAAACCCAAACTTGAACTTTTTCAAGGTTTGGACTAGAAAAGAGTCTTATACGAAAATGTTAGGTTTGGGACTAAATAAACCCTTTTCCTCTTTCGATACTACTATGCTACACTCACAAGGGTACTTTCAAACACACACCTTTGATAACTATATAGTTACCGTGTGTGCGGAAAGTATATCTAGTGATATGATAGATTTATACAAACTAAATTTTAAAGTTCCTTAAGATTTTTGTACATTACAGAAAAGCCACTCTTTTTGTTTGGAGTGGCTTTTCTTTATCCATTTTTTATATAATAATTCTAAAAAAATATTGCTTAATATCATATTTAATGCTATAATTATTGTAGTACTTTTATCTTTAATGGAGGTTGTTAAAAATGAAAAAATATCTTGACAAATACATTGCAATGTTAGAAAAGCTTTTAAAAGATGGAAAGATATCTAATTTCGAGTACATAAAAAGCGAACATATTAAACAAGTACAATTTATTCAACACGAAAGACTAATACACTTCTTAGTAACCATGATGTTTGCCATAATAGAGTTTATCTGTTTGGGAATATTCCTAGTAACTTCCAACATGGGGGTTCTAGCGTTGGTAATTTTGGTGTTGGGTTTGCTAATACCTTACATAGTGTACTACTACTATTTGGAAAACCACACACAAAAGCTATACCTATTGTATAGCCAAATTTGCAATTTGGAATTGCAACAGATGTCCAACCACGATGATATTACTTTCCCTTTGGAAGTTGACATTAAGATTAAAGATTAGTTAAACCTTGACAAGTTTTCAATTTTTTCTTTTTCTTTTAAAAACTTTTATGGTGTTTTTACAGTAAGAAATATTATTAAAGAATATATTTCTTATTTAACGTGAGTTCGACGAAAAAAAGAATATAGAAAAGCCACTCCATATGGTAATACCATATAAACAAGGGAGTGGTTTTTCTTTGAACCAATTAAACAGAAGATTGGAAGAATTCAAAATAATTAACCCTCAAGGAGT
>CAYXNU010000177.1:0-3626 GCA_964466485.1 uncultured Ruminococcus sp. | reverse complement strand
CAAAGAGTTCCTTAACCCTAATGATACCCTTATCGTATAGCAAGTCTATAATATCGTCAGTGGAAGCACCATCGGGGATATCTACTATGTATGTAGTAGAGGGCTTACCAACGCCTAAGTACTCTCTAGCTAGGTATATTACAGTTATGGATAGCAAAGCAGAAACTCCTAGTATTACGAAAATCATTATTACACTAAACGATACCTTAAGGGTTTTAAGTCTATTCTTTAGACGTTTTCTACGATAAGCCTTTTTGTAAGCCTCGCTTTCCTCCTCGTAATCGTCATCGTCGTCATCTTCATCATCTTCATCATCATCGTCGTCGTAATCCTCGTCGATTTCTTCTTCGTCATCATCTTCTTCAAAATCGTCATCTAAAAGTTCGTCATCTTTAAGCGTTTCGTTATCTTTTTCCAAATCTTGAATGTTCATTATTCCCTCCGTAAAATAGTATATTTTTTTCAGTGACTACCATATCTATAGGTATATCATAGCAATCTTTAGGTATACTCTCGCATAAGCAGTTGCTGTAAGTAAGCCCTACTTTTAGTAGGTTACTTTCCTCACTAAAGAATCTATCATAGTAGCCACCACCCCAACCCAAACGTTGCCCAGTACTATCGAAAGCCAAAGCAGGTACGATACATAAGCAATCGTTAAAGTTAGTTAATCTTTTAGAGTTATCTTCAACAGGTTCTAGAATGCCTTTATATTCGCCATAGGTTAGACTATCTAAGCCGTCTATAGCAAAGAACTTCATAGAGGAGTCAGCCTTGTAGCACCTAGGTGCATAGACTGGTACTTCTATCTGTTTAAGGTATTCTATAAGCCTATGAGTATCTACCTCTATACCAAATGACACATAACATAGTACGGCTCTATACTGTTTAAAATCTATATGTGAAACTAAACTATTAAACACGCCCTCATCCAGTAAAGATTTTCTAGTAGTGCCATTAATAGTTTCATGCATTAAAGACTTTCTAACCTCTTTGAAATGTGTTCTTAAAAGGTTCTTCTCTACAGTAATACTCATGCTAGTGGATACATTACCTTGTTTAGTAGGTCTTGTGCAACCTCTTTAGACTTTAAGAGTTCTACTAGTTTAACACCAAAATCTAAAGCTACACCCATACCCCTAGAGGTGATAAATTTTCCATCTACAGTAACAGGATTGTAGTTTACTTTAGCACCTATTAAGTCGTTCTCAAAGCCTTGATAGCAACAAGCATTCTTGCCATTTAGTAAGCCTTTATGTCCTAATATGATAGGTCCTGCACATATACAAGCCACATAGATATCATTAGCTACACAGAAATCTATAGCTTTTTGTACTGTTTCGGACTTCTCTAAGTTTAGAGTTCCAGGCATACCACCAGGGCATACTACCATTTGCACATCTTTAGATAGAGTTACCTTATCTTCTGTAATATCAGCCTTAATAGTGATGTTATGTGAACTAGTGATATACTCTCCACCAACACCCACAGTAACTACTTCAATACCACACCTTTTAAGGCAATCTATAGGGGTTAAAGCCTCGACTTCTTCAAAGCCGTTTGCTAAGAATACATATACCATAAAAATACCAATCCTTTCAAAAAAATTAAAATATATATTAAATTTAAAATTAACAAGTTTTATATATTAAACTCAATTAGATGCTTATCCACTTGAAACACTGGGTTATATGACCTTTTAGCTTTTCTCAAGCCCTCGATACCTAAATCTTCCTCACGGTTTACATAGGTTACACTAGCAGAGCCACAAAACCTTTTAACAAACTGATTATTTATCAACACATATAAACCCTCAAAAGAAGTGTCAGCTTTTTCTATATGCACCACAACGGTATTAGAGTTTAGTCTTTCGCCTATAGTAAAAGCTACTATTTTGCCATCTATACGGACTACCCCACCCATAAGGTTTAGTGTTTCGTAGTACCTAAAGAACGTATCTATTGCGTACTGTTCCACTATAGCGGAATGGTCTGTGTAGCCATCTTTTTGGTTGTATAGGTTAGCGGAGAATAGTATACACTCCTCAAAATCTTTAGGGGATAACTCACTAAAAGACCAACTGTATTTGTCCATCTTTTTAAGGTGGTTTCTCTTACTGTGATACTTTCGCCCTTTGAGTTCTATTAAGTCTTTAGCTAGGTAGACGTAATCGCTACTATCGTCCAAATACTCAACAGAATACTGCCCTTTAAAGTTTTCCTCAAAGAATGGCAGATACTCTTTAGTAACGCCGAAAATATTACACGCTTTGCCATGGGCTTTAGAATACTCTCTAAGTAGGTTTATCATCTCTGCATAGTTGCCAACACCCGCTGGAAATGTAAAAGTATAGGAATCGTCATCGGGCATGAGAACAGTGTAAAAGTCCTTATAGCGAGTGATTAGCGAGTCGCTAAGCCTTTGCCATGCCATGTTGTTAGCAAAGCTGTACTCCGCACCCATAAAGTCTGACTTACTCAAAAGTTCGCAAATCCAACTCTTGTCGGATATGTCAATCTTTCTAAAAGATAGCATTAAAGCACTTCCTTTATAGCGTTTAAAATGTCCTTAGATATATCTTCTATAGAGCGAACGTTTTCGCCGTCGTTACACGGAATGACTACCCAACCTAACTTCTTAGCAGAGTATATAGCAGACTTCCTACAAGCCTTTAGATACTCTATATCCTTTTCGTGGATATCTTTCTTAGTTTCGTTGCCGTCATAGCGGTTGCTTAAAAGCTTTTGAGATATTTCTATAGGCATATCTAAAAAGATAGTTAAATCCGCCTTAGGGAGTTCTAACTTGTTACATTCATAGTCGTAAAGCCACTCTGCAAAGGAGTCCCACTGTTCTTGTGGTAGCTTAACCATTTGGTGTATTAGGTTAGAACTTATATATCTACCGCATACTATTAGTGTTCCGTTTTGGTAATCTTTCTGCCAACCCAACTTGTAACTAGCGTACCTATCCATAGCATAGAATGACGATGCTGTATAGGAGTTTACACCGTCTGCAGTGGTGGAGAACTCACCATTTAGGTACTTATGCACAAATACAGATGTTGGCATATCGTAACAAGGGAAACTAACGGTTTTATGATTAACGTTTAAAGCGGTTAAGTTTTTGCACAACACTTCTAGTTGTGTGGATTTTCCACAGCCATCCAAACCATCAAGGACTATTAACTTACCCATTGCTTTTCAACTCCTGATAGAATTTTCTAACTTCTTCAGCCTTGCCACAGGACATCTTTCCCTCTGGACAAGCACCATGGACACAGTTAGCACCAGCATCTTTAAAGAGTGTTGGAGCGACTTCCACGCAAAGCTTTAACATTTGGTCAGCAACGTTTTTAATTTCCCATTGTGCCCTATTGCAACACCTTAAAGAGAAGAAGTTCATTAAGCTACGAGCGTTCATAGTTACTACCATTTTAGTTTCACAAGCATTAGGGAGTACGAACCTAGCGTCTTCAATGGCTTTCTTTTCCGCTTTGGATTTAGCAAGTTTTTCATCCAAACCTTGTGCAGAAAACTCTTTTATATACTTATCTTCTAGAATATCGGCAAGTGCATTGTAGCTATCGAAAGACTTTTGCATAGAGTCGTTAAAGATTTCAAGAG
>CAYXNU010000176.1:0-3647 GCA_964466485.1 uncultured Ruminococcus sp. | reverse complement strand
ATGTCTAAGCACAAGAAGAAATATAAAGGAAAAATACACTCAAGACCAGTAGCTATTAATGGAATGGTAAGCCTATCCCCAGTGGCTTTAGTAGTAGGAATTATAGGCTCTATAGTGTTCCTAATATTTGCTATCCTATCGTTTAAAGAATCTTTCGCAACAGCAGTAATTTTTGGGCTGTTCGCACTTCTAGGTATATCCTTAATAGTAGCATATATCAACTGTAGAATATACTACGAATCCGACGAATTTACACATAAAAACTTCTTTGGAGTAAAACACACTTACAAGTACAGTGAAATCACTGGTATACAGCGTGGTGCTAGTGATACTACTATCTACGTTGGTAAGAAAAAAATCTTAGTGGATAGTATGTCCGATAGTGATGATTTTCTTAGGCTAGTAGACTTAAGGGTTGGTAAATCTATCAAGAAAGTTAAGAGCAAACTCTTTAACGATAACATCCACAACCCCGAAGAATTTATATTTGCCTACTCGATAGTTCCTATATTTGTCATAGGCACTATGATAGCCTTAAACATCATAGGAAAGCCCTTAACGTTGGATAACTTAGACTGCATAACTACTACCATAACATCCTATCAAGAGTACACTAGCGACAGCGGAGATATAAACCTAAGTTTAACCCTAGATGGCTACTCCCCAGAGTTTGTAGTATACTACTATCAAGAGGATATGCAAAACTTTTCACAGTTTGAAAGTGCTGTATCTAATGGGGTAGACTTTAACATCTACTTTGACAATTCCGTGGAGGACGTTGAAAGTACTGGTGCAAGTATATATATGCTCACAGATAGCAATGGCAATACATACCTAACATTAGAGGCTACCTCCGCTAGAGATGCAGAAACCTTAAAATGGATTAACATCGTGTTTTTAGTGGTGCTGTTGTTGTCAATAGGCTTTGCCGTGGTGGCTTTCTATGTAATGAGCCATGCTGACAAGTTCCCTAGGGCGGTTAAGCTATTCGTTAAGGATAGCTACATAAAACATTAGAAATCTGTTGAAATTATCTCCATAAAGTGATATAATATATCATGTATTAAAGATAGTTATTATATTTATTAGCTATTAATTATTAACTAAAAAAATATTGGAGGTTAAAAGAATAGTATGGCTGACAACATGAAAGGTCTAAAGAGGACTAACTACTGTGGCGATGAGTTCACCATAGGTAGTGAAGTAGTAGTCGGTGGGTTCGTGCAAAGAGTTCGTGATATGGGCGGTAACCTAATCTTTATCGTACTTAGAGATAGAACTGGTAATATTCAACTCGCCTTTAACGACGAAAGCGACAAGGCACTATTAGAAAAAGCATCCACTTGTAAGAGTGAATACGTTCTAATGGCAAAGGGTGTCGTTCAAGAGCGTTCTAGTAAAAACTTAAAAATCAAGAACGGCGACATTGAAATCCTAGTTACAGATTTAAGAATCTTAGCTAAGGCTCAAACTCCACCTTTTGAGATTACTAACGATACCAAAACTAATGAGGAACTACGTCTAAAATATAGATACCTAGACTTAAGACGTGAACCCCTACAGAAGAACATCATTATGCGTCACAAGATTGCTCAATGTGCTAGAGAATACTACTATAACCATGGTTTCTTAGAGATTGAAACTCCTATGATGATGAAATCCACACCAGAGGGTGCAAGGGACTACCTAATACCATCTAGGGTGCATAATGGCAAGTTCTATGCTCTACCACAGTCCCCACAGATATACAAGCAACTACTAATGATTTCAGGATATGACAAGTATATCCAACTAGCACGTTGTTTCCGTGATGAAGACTTAAGAGCAGATAGACAACCCGAATTTACTCAAATAGACTTAGAAATGTCTTTCGTGGACGTTGAAGATATTCTAGAAAGTACAGAGGGCTTTGTACACTACCTATTCGATAAGGTTTTAGGTATAGATATTCCTACACCACTACCACGCCTAACCTACACAGAGGCTATGGAACGTTATGGCTCAGACAAGCCCGATACCCGTTTCGATATGGAAATACAAAACATTACCGAAACTGTAAAGGATATAGACTTTGTAGTATTCAAATCTGCTATAGAGATGGGCGGTTCTGTAAGGGCTATCGTTTGTAAGGATAGTGCTAAAACCCTCACTAGAAAAGAGATAGACAAGCTTACAGAACAGGCTAAGGGCATAGGTGCTAAAGGCTTAGCATATATCCGTTGGGCTGACGAAACTCCTAACTGCTCATTCAAGAAGTTCCTAAAGGATGGCGAACTAGAAACTATTCTAGAAACTTTAGGTGCTAAGCAAGGCGACGTTATACTAATAGTAGCCGATAAGAACAAAGTAGTATTACCAACTTTAGGTGCTTTAAGATTGACAGTAGCTAAGAAGTTAGACATTATAGACGAAACTAAGTGGAACTTCCTTTGGATTACAGAGTTCCCATTCTTTGAATATGATGAGGATACTAACCAATATGTAGCTATGCACCACCCATTCACTATGCCACTAGATGAGTGCATTCAGTACCTAGATACCGCCCCCGAAAAGGTATTTGCTAAGGCTTATGACTTAGTACTAAATGGTATAGAGTTATCTTCTGGTTCTATGCGTATTACAGACTACGAACTACAACAGAAGATGTTTAAGTCCCTAGGTTTAACCGACGAGGAAATAGAGGCTAAGTTTGGATTCTTAGTAGAGGCTTACAAGTACGGCGCACCTCCACATGGTGGTTTAGGTATAGGTTTGGATAGACTTTCCATGCTTATGTGCGGTTGCGACAGCCTAAGAGATGTCATTGCATTCCCTAAGGTTCAAAACGCTACCGAGTTAATGTCACAATGCCCATCCCCAGTAGACAAAGAAGCTTTAGACGTTCTAGGCATAGACGTTGTTAAAAAAGAAGAAGAATAATGTTCGGAACGGCTACTTGCCGTTCCTTTTTTTAGATATATGTAAATATTTGTATTAAATTAGTGGAAAATAACAAAAAAATTATTTTAAAGCTATTGAAATTCTATCTAGTTTGTGGTATAATACTATGTAACAGATGTTTTCTACACGACATAAACTTTTAAATATGATTTTAGAAAGGGATGGATTTTTGTGAAAGAATTATTAGGAATCCTTTGTGCTACTGTATCTGTGTTAGCAGCGGTTGTGGCAGTAGATGCTATGAATAAGTGTGCCGATGCAGAAGAAAAGAAATCGAAAAAGGATGATAAAAAAGAAACTCCAACCGAGGATTTTGGCTGTTCTGAATGTTGTGAAGATTGCTATGATTGCTTTGATGACATAGAAGTCGATGTGGTAGACCTTGATGATGAAGAAAACTCTACGGAGGAAGTTAAAGAAGATAAGGAAAAAACTACTACTGAAGATTAACTATTAGGGAACGTTCTACACTTTGAACGTTCCTTTTTAAAATTTTTTTTAGCGTAGTTTAACGCTCCTATGTGGGTTTAAACGTTTCTAAAAAAAAAATAAAAAAAATTTTAAAAAAACGCTTGACTTTTTAAAAATTATAGTATATAATATAATAGTCGTCAGGAGATAAGACAAAAAAACTTAATAAAAAACACGAAAGTACGAGGCGTAACTCAGTTTGGTAGAGTGCTTGGTTTGGGACCAAGATGCCGCAG
>CAYXNU010000175.1:0-3675 GCA_964466485.1 uncultured Ruminococcus sp. | reverse complement strand
AACTCCGCACAGACTGAAAGTGCCTATGCTGGTGCTTTAAATGTGCAGTTGGCTGGAGATATGTACTACTTTGGAAAGTTACACCACAAGCCAACTATCGGGGATGATATCCGACCAGTGCAAGTGGAAGATATTAAGTTAGCTAATAGGTTGCTATATGTAACCTCTGCGGTTAGTATTGTGGTATCTATACTAGTGAGGTGTATCGTATGTTGAATAGTATGCATGGCGGTAGAATCTATGACAAAGATATAGACTTAGACTTTTCTGTAAATATAAACCCTTTGGGTATGCCTATAGCCGTAAAGCAATCCATAGTGGACAACATAGACCATTTTGAAACCTACCCCGACACCGATTGCACTAGGCTTAGGGGAGCGTTGTCCCAGTGGGAGGGTGTACCTTTTGAAAACATAGTTTGCGGTAACGGTGCAGACGATATAATATTTAGGTTAGCTAAGGTTTTACACCCTAGGAAAGTTTTGTTACTGTCCCCAACCTTTTCAGAGTATGAACGTTCCCTAGAGGGTTTAGGCTGTAGTATAGGTTACTATCCACTGGATAGTTTGCAAGGGTTTGCCATTCAAGAAAGTATTTTGGAGTATCTTAGCAGTGTGGATGTATTCTACCTATGCAACCCCAATAACCCCACAGGTGCGTTGCTAGAACCCTCTACCATGGAGCTAATAGTTAGCAAGTGTATTCAAGAGGGCATTACCCTAATAGTGGACGAATGCTTTTTAGACTTCGTAATAGGTGGGGTATCCTTTAAGAGTTATCTAAATAGTGGGTTGAACTTAGTAATTATAAAAGCCTTTACTAAGACGTATTCCATGGCGGGTATTAGGTTAGGCTATGCAATGTGTTCTAGTGTTGCCCTATGTAATGCCCTTGCTAACTGTGGGCAGTCGTGGGGGGTATCTAGTGTAGCACAGGTGTGTGGAATATCCGCACTTAGCTGTTTGGACTATGTATCCAAAACGCAAACATATATCCACACTGAGAGGGAGTATCTAGTAGAGAACTTTAAAGCTTTGGGGTTTAAAGTCTATCCTAGTGTTGCCAACTATATACTAGTGCAGTCCCCTTTGGATTTATATAACCTACTGCTCCCCAAAAAGATACTCATTAGGGACTGTTCTAACTATAGGGGGCTAGGCAAAGGATACTACAGGTTTGCTGTAAAGTCCCACAAGGATAATCTAACGCTAATACAAACACTAGAACGTTTAGTTTGAAATATACAAGAGGTGATATACTTTGAAAAAAGTTAAGAGCATTATGGTACAAGGTACTATGTCAAATGTAGGAAAGTCCTTAATAACTGCTGGGTTGTGTAGGGTGTTCACACAGGATGGCTATAGCGTATCCCCGTTTAAGTCGCAGAACATGGCACTAAACTCTTACGTTACCCATGACGGCTTAGAAATGGGCAGAGCGCAAGTAGTTCAAGCAGAGGCTTGTAAAAAATCCCCTAGTGTGTACATGAACCCTATACTACTAAAACCTACCACAGATGTAGGCTCTCAAGTGATAGTAAATGGTAAAGTACTATCCAACATGAAAGCCGTGGACTACTTTAAGTACAAGAAAAAGTTAGTGCCTACTATCCTAGAGGCTTATGAAAAACTTGCACAGTCCAGTGACATAATAGTTATCGAGGGGGCAGGTAGTCCCGCAGAGATTAACTTAAAATCCGATGATATAGTAAATATGGGCTTAGCTAAATTAGTAAACGCTCCAGTGGTGCTAGTAGGCGACATTGACAGGGGTGGAGTATTTGCTCAACTATACGGAACTATACAACTACTAGAAACCGCCGAAAAGGAACTTGTAAAGGGTTTAATTATAAATAAGTTTCGTGGAGATAAGTCTATATTGCAAAGCGGTCTAGACCAAATAGAGTCTTTGTGTGATAAGAAAGTTTTGGGAGTAGTACCCTACACCCACTTAGACATAGACGACGAAGACAGCCTATCCGAACGCCTAAACACTACTAAGAGTGTAGGCTTAGTGGATATTGCTGTGGTTAAGTTTCCACATATATCAAACTTTACAGACTTTGCCCCACTGGAAAATATTGAGGGGGTTAGTCTAAGGTATGTGTCTAGCGTTAAGGATTTTAAGTCCCCAGATGTGGTAATACTTTCGGGTACAAAAAATACCATTTCCGATATGCTCTGGCTAAGGGAGAGCGGTTTGGAAACGGTTATAAAAAAGTATGCATATGGTGGGGGTTTGGTGTTTGGTATCTGTGGGGGGTATCAAATGTTAGGCAAAAGTATCACAGATACTTTAAACGTTGAACACGGTGGAAAAGTTTCCGCCCTAGAATTGCTAAACCTAACTACCACCCTACAACAAGAAAAAGTCACGTCACAGACTACTACTACATTTGCAACGCTTACTGGCGAATTTAAAAGCCTATCTAATATTGTAGTTACTGGGTATGAAATCCATAGCGGATTTACCGACTACAACGAAACCTCTGCTTTTAGCAATGAAACTTTAGGGTGCTACAATGGCAACGTCATGGGGACGTACTTGCACGGCATATTTGAAAACGACGATTTCCGAAATGCTTTTATAGAAATCCTACTAAAAAGAAAAGGCATATCCATTAGCCATTTGGATAGCCTTAACTATCAAACTTACAAGGATATGCAATACAACCTCTTAGCGGACGTTATTAGAAATAATCTCAATATGGAAGAAATATACTCTATCCTAGCTAATTAAAATCCATGAACTTTTCTTCGGACTGTGTAATCTCTATAGTGCCGTTAGAAACGTCTATAAGTTTTTCGTGTAGGTCTTTGTAGTTTTCCACCTTAACCAATAAAGATATGTTTACACACTCTGTGAAGTCTGTGCTTAGTATTTTCACATCATAGTCGGGGAGGATGTAGTTTACTTTGCCATAGAGTGTGTAGTCTGTGGAAAAGTCCAGTTGGTAGCAACTGCACATATCCATAATGGTAGCACTATCTATAGCTATAGCAGTAGCATGAGAGTACGCTCTAACTAGTCCGCCACCGCCTAGCAGAATACCCCCAAAGTACCTAGTTACTACGCAACACACATCCGTAAGACCTTTCTTTTGTAGTACATCTAATACGGGGACACCCGCTGTGCCTTGTGGTTCGCCGTCATCGGAATAGCGTACGGTATGGTTATCCCTAAGGATGTACGCATATACGTTGTGAGTGGCTTTTCTGTGTTTCGCCCTAATTTCATTTATAAATGCTATAGCTTCTTCTTCTGTGGATACTGGTGCTAAGTAGCCAATAAATTCCGAACGCTTTTCCACAAAGGAATCTTCTGCTCTATCTTTTATGGTGATATATCCCATGGTGTGTTACACTTCCTTTCACAAATTAAAAAATATAAAACAAAAAGAGCGGATTTAAAAAAATCCACTCTGCAACTAACAGATTAGCCTCTGTTAAAACGCTTCTTAAATCTGTCAACACGACCACCAGTGTCTACAAGCTTTTGCTTACCAGTGAAGAATGGGTGGCACTTGGAACAGATTTCAACCTTGATGTCCTTCTTAGTAGAACGAGTTTCCATTACGTTACCACAAGCACAAGTGATAGTAGTCTTTTCAAAACTTGGGTGGATACCCTCTTTCATTGCAATACACCTCCATAGTTAAAAAATGTTTAATCCAAA
>CAYXNU010000174.1:0-3696 GCA_964466485.1 uncultured Ruminococcus sp. | reverse complement strand
CCATATTAAAAATTAATACACCTGTATCAAAAATTGATACACCCCCCTAAACTAACCCCCAAACGGGTTTTTCATATCGCCAAAAGGGTTACTCATAGTCATACTACTAGAGGTATTTTCCTCAATGGTATCTTTAGGCTTTGCACAGTAGTATTCACAGTATTTAACACCGTCTTTAAATATTTCATTCTTAATAAGGTATTTCTTTTTAACCAAAGATTTTAGAGCAGATACAATAGTTCCCCTAGTAGAGTTGCACCAATCCGCTAGGTACTGTAAACTACCATTAAAGGCTTTGCCATCTTTAGAAAACCCATAGATGATACCATACACTAATAGTTCATTCCCTTTTAGTTTTAAGTCTTTCACCATAAAAGACTGTATGGCTATATAAGAGCCATCTTTAACTTTAGACGTAGACATAAAAAAACCTCCTTTCATAAGTGGGCTGAAAAGGGGGTTTTTATGCATAGATATATACATATGTTTTTTAAAATTTACAGAAAATTTACAAAGCACTACACCAAACAACGATTTACCGTTGCACTATACATATCATGGAAATTACACCGAATTTGTGAAAAAACTATAGACAAACTTTTGCAATTATGATAAAATTATATTAACTATAAAACTAGAAAGAGGTATTTTTTTTATGAATTATACTAGACTAACTACTATCTGTGGAACTCCATGCGTAGAAATTTCCGCAGGTGGATACACTGCTTTTGTGGCTTATGCAATAGGCTCTAACGTTTTAAGGCTACACAACGATGTAGACGGTGTTGAAGTGTTTAGATTTAACCCAAACAACACTATGGAAGATATACAAAAGTCCGCTGAGGTTTGGGGATTGCCATCCTTGTACCTACCTAACCGCTTTGCTGACGGTGTACTAAAAACTTCCGACAACACATACCAACTACCCGTAAACGAAAAAGCCCCTTACAACAACCACATACATGGCTTCCTACACAAGAGATGTCATAGTGTGGCTGAACACGGCTCTGATGAAAATTCAGCTTACGTTAAGACTTACTACCTTTACGATGAGAACGACGAGTTCTTTGAGTACCTACCAGTAAAGTTTAGAGCAGACTATACCTTTAAAGTATCCAGTAAGGGCTTAGAGTATTCTATCACTTTTACTAACCTATCCGAAAAACAAATGCCTATGTCATTTGCTACACATACTACTATAAACTCTCCATTCGTGGACGGTGCTAAACAAGAAGATATTACTATCAGTGTACCAGCAGGTGTTAAGTGCGAACTAAACGAAAGATGTCTACCTACTGAAAAGTTACTACCTCTCACAGAGTGGGACTTAGCTTACAAGAATGGTACTCAATGCCCAGTGCTACAAGATATCTCTAACGATATGTACACTGCCGAAACTAACACCCTAGACGGTGAACCTTTCTATGGTGTAGTATGCACTGACAAGGCTAGTGGTAAAAAACTTTGCTATGAGGTAGACGACAAGTTTAAGTTCTGGATAGTTTGGAACGACAGAGGCTTTAACGGTTACTTCTGCCCAGAACCTATGACCGCTATGATTGACGCTCCTAACCTTTCATTAGATAAAAATACTACTGGTTACTATGAACTATCCCCTAATGAAACTTACACCCTAACACAAAGGTTTTTTGTTAAACATTAACGCAAATTAAATATATTAATATATTATATATTAAAAACATATGGAGCGGTATATTATCGTTCCATTTTTTATATATTAATTTTAAAAAATAAAAGGAACGACAAAACGTCGTTCCGTACAGAATACTCTCTACTATATAGATTACTTTAGTATTGTAAATCCGCCTATGATAGGTAGTTCTTTAGCTTGTTTGTTAAAAGCGTTTACTACACCTATTATGAATAGTGCAAGGTTTACTAGGTTTACTAACAATGGTAACACTGTACCTACAATACTACCCAACACTGGAATAAATCCTAGTATGCTACATATAATCTTACTTGCTATGATTAAAACTACAGCACATATTAAACGTATCAAAGATTGGTTAGCGTGGAACTTTGCATACTGTGAATTTGGTGCAAAAATGTAAGGTATAAAGAATAGTATATATGTACAGGCAGTAACTACAACGTTTGTGTTTTGTACATCGTCGAAGTCAAACTCGGATGTATGGTCAGGCATATCGAATATTTTATTTTGGTTATCCATAAAATTACCTCTTTCTTTAACTTAATGGTTTAAGGTCTTTAACCTATTGTATAGTATATTATCATAATTATGCCATAAAGTCAAGAGATATTTCAAAAAATTATCTAAAATGTAAACTGTTCTAATACTATTTTAATCTTTCGTCGATAGGGTAGATATTATGTCGATAAAGCCGTCCACATCGTTAAAAGCCTTGTACACAGATGCAAACCTAACGTAAGCTACTTGGTCTATGCTTTTCAACTTATCCATGACGATATTGCCAATCTCTGTAGAGGATATTTGAGTACGCATATCGTTTTCGCAAGAGTTTTCTATATATTCTATAATTTCGTCAACCTTATCCGAACTAATAGGACGTTTTTTTATAGCAGAGAATATTCCTCTAGCTAACTTATTGCGGTCAAAGGGTTCATAAGTACCGCCTTTCTTTTTAACCATTAAGATAGGTTTTTCCACGAACTCATAGGTAGTAAAACGCTTGTGGCAGTTAGAACACTCCCTACGACGTTTAATGCGTTTATCGTCTGTGTGCCTCGAATCTATAACAGTTAATTCTAGGCAACCGCAATATATGCATTTCATAAAAATTACCTCCCCCTATTATTTTATAGAACTTGCATTAGTTATCAAGTTGTTTAGATATGTGTAGTTATCCTTTAGTTGGTTTACGGTTTCAAAGTTGTTGCGATAGAGTTCTAGTATAATAGCCCCATCGAAAGACTTATCTTTTAGGCGGTTTAGTAGTAGTGGAACGTCAAGAGAGCCACTCCCTAAAGGTAAGCAATCTTGTGTAGTGGTGTGGTCACTGATGTGTATGTGTGCTATGTTTTCGCCCACATGGTTTATAATATCAAAGATATCTATACCGCTACGGATAGCCTGTTTTAAGTCTATAACGAACTTAGCAACGTCACCCAACTGTTTAACCATACTCACCATGAATGGTACATTATTACATTGACACCTAGCAACGTTTTCTTGAGCCACTAAAACGTTGTACTCTTTTCCCACCTCGGATAGCCTAAAGAACCTATCAAAGTATAGGTTTTCGTCCACTGGGACTATAGCCTTATTCCCATGAAAAACTAGTATTTCCGCCCCTAGGATATTCATAGCTTGAAAATACTTTCTGTAGTAGTTTAAACCATCGTTTACACGTCTTTCATAGTTGCTAAAGAACATCATAGGTTCTATGGGGCAAGTATACGGGTGCAATGATATACACTTAGTGCCATAGTAGTCCAAAATGCTTTTAAGGTTTATTATATAGTCTTTTTCCAACTCAGAATCTGTATTTATAAATATTTCTGTGTTCTTAATGCCAATCTTTGCGATATCCTCAACGGACTTTTCTAGCAATTGCGGATACAAACACGCAGATGAAACTCCTGCTCTCATATACTAAAAAATCACCTCTATAATTAACGTGCCTTTGATTAAAATCTTTCATTCACGGAACGGAGAATTGCCGTTCCCTACAATTTTTATTATAACAGAAA
>CAYXNU010000173.1:0-3718 GCA_964466485.1 uncultured Ruminococcus sp. | reverse complement strand
GTCGGGGTAAACCCCTCCCATACTGAAATAAGTGTTAAAGTGTTAAGTGTTAAAATACAAGTGTGATATTAATCATCGGTAGGGGTAGGGGTATTGCCTAATATGATTTGGTCTATTACTCTATCTGTAGACTTGCCATCTGTGTAAGTAAAGTTCTTATGGATAAATCCGTCCATCTTTTCAAACTCATAGTCTTTGTTCTTAAGTGCTAACATAAGTTCGTCAAAGTCGTGGACTATCTTTCCAGGGACTAAATCGTCATAAGGCTCATAGAAATCTCTAGTAGCCTCGTAATACTTTTGGTCAAAGGCATAGAATAGCATAGGTTTTCTTAGTAGAGAAGTTTCATATATTATGGATGAGTAGTCTGTAATAAGAACGTCAATAATGAATAGTATGTCATTAACTTCACGATAGCTAGTAGCATCGTATATTCTGTCCTTGTACTTTTCAGGAATTTCTATACGTTTAGTAACGAATGGGTGCATCTTTACTATCAATACGGAGTTTTCTTCTTCTAGCATTTTGCCCCATGCCTCAAGGTCAATCTTATCGAATGGGAAGTATGCACTATTAGCACCATTGCCCCTAAAAGTAGGGCCATACAAGTAAACCTTGTTGCAGTTCTTACACGCTGGGAATACTTCTAACATCTTAGCACGAGTTTCCTTTTTGTAGTTCTCATCGAAGAATATATCAGTTCTAGGGACTCCCACAGGGTAGAA
The DNA here is from genome assembly GCA_964466485.1 of uncultured Ruminococcus sp. Taxonomy (GTDB): domain Bacteria; phylum Bacillota; class Clostridia; order Oscillospirales; family Ruminococcaceae; genus UBA5884. The sequence continues at coordinate 2,993 of CAYXNU010000173.1, read as the reverse complement.
CTTTTTCTCACTGATAGCAAAGGCTTCTGCGTTGTGTCTAGCGGAATGTTCGGAACTTACTGGCACATGAGTGTAACACTTATGCATTTTGGAGTTAAAAGCAGGAGCGCCAGTCTTTCCTAGACGTTCAAAACCTACAGCCTTAAAAGCACCACACGCGTGCCAAACTTGTATAACTTTAACGTCGGGGGCGTAGTCTACCTTGTATATTTCGGGGTAGTAGTCATCTATTATTACCATATCGGAAGTAGCTAAGTAGTAGTCAAACTTCAACATCTTAAAGATAGACCTTTTTGTAGTGATACTAGGCTTAAAGTCAAAGCGGAAGTTAAACTGTTTGTCTAGTCCTCTTTCTACCATTCTGTCATAGATGAACTTTTCATTACCGCCTATTTCCGCACGAGAACCCGAAGCAAATAGTATAATATTTCCCTCATGTTTAGCGAACTTAGAGAACACTCTATTTAGGAACTTAAAACCCCAAAGGTTTAAATCGTTGATATCTTTCTTAAAGTTTTTGCCTATGTTTTTAATCTTAGCTATGTTCTTTTTGTGCCTATTGAACACACTAAAAGGAGCACCAGGGGGCTTGTAGTTTATGTTTAGGTAATACTCTACAGTATCCATATCCATCTTAGATTCTGCATAGAATAGGTTGTTATCGTTGTTTTTAATTTTAAAGTTCCATGGGTTGCTAACGTCAGCGTTGCACATACCCTCTAGGGAATCATCTATAAAGCTAGGGTATTCATATGTTAGTAATTCTTTATCTATAACATAACCGTCATCGTTGTAGTGTATCTTGTATATGGAATGGTTACGCTTTACTATTTCGGTATTTTTATCTGCCACGAAAGACATTTCTGCTTTGTGGTTGGAGTACTTCTCAAATAGCACACAGTAGTACTGTGCGGAAGTTATAGGGCTTTCGCCATTGGAACACATAGTATTAAAAGATAGCGTAAAAGCATTGCCATCAAAGGTAAGGTGGTCGGGGTAGAACATCTTGTCACGGCTGGTGGTTACAAACCTAACACCATAGCGTTTAGACATATCCATATTTTCGACAACACCATCTATGTGCATGATAGCCCTTTTAAACTCTATGTTAGTAATCTTTACAAAAGGAGTTCCCTTTTTTAGAGCCTTTTCTATAGCGTTCTTTCTATCTTCTACTTGAAGTATGGCTCTAATCTCTTTGTCGGTCACATCTTTCGATAGACCTCTTTCTTTTCTTATATCTTCAATATTCATAACTTACCCTTTTTTCAATAATAAATTAAGGCTTTCAATAGATAAATTAATCAAAACTAACTCAAACTACAAAAGCCACAACTACATTATAATATTTTATTTAATCAATGTCAATAGGAACTATTTATAGATTATACGTCTTATTTGGTGCAATAACAATGTATTTTGCACTAAAAAATTTAACACAAACTTCATATTTTAAAATTCACATAACAGATTTTATCTATTTGCAAAAATATTTACAAATACCCTTGATTTTCTCCATTAAGAGTGTTATAATATAAATCATATATAATTACTATGATTATTATCAAGGAGCGTTAATTATGATTAGAAATATTCAAGATGAAATTCTTAAACTTAAGAAAGAGAATGACATATGTATACTTGCACATAGCTATCAAGCTAGGGAAATCCTAGAAGTTGCAGACTTCACAGGAGATTCCTATCAGCTAAGTGTTATGGCTAGTAAAACACCTAACAAGAATGTTATTATGTGCGGTGTTAGGTTTATGGCGGAAACCGTTAAGATACTCTCTCCCGATAAGAATGTATATTTGGCTAATCCTATCGCAGGATGTCCCATGGCTGAACAGATGGATGTTGACTTAATATCATCTATGAAAGAAATGTACCCCGACTATACTGTGGTAGCATATATTAACACTACCGCTGAACTAAAAACTATCTGTGACGTTTGTGTAACTTCTTCCTCTGCTGTTAGAATAGTAGAAAAGATAGACAACGACAACATACTATTTATCCCAGACTGTAACCTAGGTGATTACGTCGCTAAACAACTCCCTAACAAGAACTTTAAACTAGTACAGGGCGGATGTCCTACACACGCTAGGGTTGGCATTAGAGAGGTTGAAAAGGCTAAAGAACTATATCCTAATGCTTTGCTACTAGTACACCCCGAATGTCTACCTAAGGTTACTGCTCAAGCGGACTTTGTAGGCTCTACTAGTGCTATTATGGACTACGCTAAAAAGTCCGAGCATAAGGAGTTTATCATAGGTACTGAAGTTAGTATTGCCGAACATTTACAGTATGAATGTCCCGACAAAAAGTTCTATTACCTATCTAAAGACTTAATGTGCCACAACATGAGAGCTACTACTCTAATAGACGTTCTAAACTGCGTAAAAGGTTTGGGTGGAGAAGAAATTTTAATGGATACTGAAACCATTGAAAAGTCACGCAAGTGCATAGATAGAATGATTGAATTAGGAGGCTAAAATGAGAGTTTCTACTAAGGTTGAGTATGGTCTAATAGCAATTATAGATATTGCTATGTACTCAGAGGAGAATCAAAGCGTTACTTCTATACAGATTTCCGAACATCATAACATCTCTAAAAAGTTCCTAGAACAGATTATGACATCACTAAGAACAGCTAAGTTAGTAAACGCTTTAAAGGGTGCTAGGGGTGGCTATAGGCTATCTAAAGATCCTAAAGATATTCGCTTAACTGAAATTCTAAATGCTCTAGACGTTTCTATATTAGAAGATGTTTCTACTGACAATGCAGAAAATAGCAATATAAAAGACCTCATCAACAAAAACATTTGGCAAAAGATGAACCAAAGTCTTGTAGAGATTGCCGACAGCATTACTCTTAAATCTTTATTAGATGATTACAAGAATAGTCAAACCTCTACTGGATTTATGTACTATATATAAACAATATATATATGCTTTTATGGAACGCTTATTTGCGTTCCTTTTTTTTTATT
>CAYXNU010000172.1:0-3728 GCA_964466485.1 uncultured Ruminococcus sp. | reverse complement strand
ACGATAACCTCTCCCCATAGAGCCACACCCCCTGTGAATATATTTTGTAAGCAAAAGTGGAAGTATCTTCCTTTAGATAGAGCCACTCGGAAGTTCTGTATATTACTATATCGTAAGGTATTTCGCTATCGACGTCGATATATATTTTGCATTCAAGTTCGGATATGCTAGATATATCGTCGTCGACTAGTAGGGCAATCTTAAAAGAAGTAAGTTCGCCGTGGTTGTTAATCTTTTTGCTAATGAGTACTATCTCCTTTGGAGAGTACTTTTCACCAATAGTGTTTGCCACTGATTGGATTTCATTTTCTATCATAATAAAGACCTCCTTTGTAAATATATATATGGCTTTAGTGGTGAGTTAGTGTCTGTTTCGTTTTTTCCATTCATATGGTGAAACACCATGAACGTTTTTAAAAGCTCTTGAAAAATGGAACTGGTTTTCGTAGCTTACAGCACAACCAACATCCTTAACAGATAAATCAGTTAGCTTTAAGAGTTCAGTAGCTTTAGTCATACGATATTCTAAGAGGAAATCTTGAGGGGTTTTGCCTATAACTTGTTTGAAAATCTTTCCAAAGTAGCTTCTGTTTAAACCGCAAAAGTCTGCAATGGTTTCCACAGAAATATTTTCATGGAAGTGGTTTTCGATATAAGATATAGCCTCTTGAATATAGAAATCTCTCATGTTACTTTTTTGTAAACGTTTTGCTTTTATGTTAGATTGTCTTAGTAAGTCTAGGAGAATATATAAATGTCCTATTTCATTTAATATTGAAGAATGACAGTTTTCCACAATATAGACCATTTCTCCAAAGGCTTTTTCAAGAATTTCATCGGATTTTGTGGAGTATATTGGGGTATCCATTGAGAACCCAGACATTTCTAGAATGGATTTTGCTTGAAGTCCATCAAATTCAATCCAAATATACTTCCATGGGTCGGATTTGTCAGCAATATAAGTGTTTATTTGGTTAGGGAATATCATAAAGCCTTGATTTTGCTTAACTTGATAAGTTTTAGGTTCACCTTTAGAGCTGTCTGAATAGAGAGTGCCAGTTCCAGAAATAATATAATGGAATAGATAATGATTTCTACTAGCAGGACCAAAACAATAAGCAGGTTTACACTGTTCAACACCACATTGATATATTTTCAAGTCTATAAAATTTTCACTTGGGAATACATAAAAACTAGGGACATCCATATAAAACACTCCTTAAAAAATTTTAGTTTACTTTAGGTTATTTTGATTTATCTTTCTAAGGCTTATTATACCATAAAATATATCAAAATGCAATTAGAAAGATGATTATTCTAAAAAAAATCTAATAATGGGATATTTTAAATAGTTTATTGATATGTACTAAAGTTCCAAAATTGTGTTATAATTTTATATAGAAAAATTCGTGGAATACAAAAAAATATATGAAAGTTTCACAGCAAAATGAAATTTAATTTTTGTTTATAACAATATTGGTAAATTTAAGAAAGGAAAATGTTACTGGGCATTGTTAAGGCATAGTTGGGTTTTTATAGCAACACTGTAATTTTTTAGTGAAAAATCAATTTGCTAAACTTTGTAATATTTCGCAACTTGAGAGTTGCAATAGGACTCAATTAGGTATTATTTTTTGTGCGTTCTGTTAAATACAGTTAAATTATACCTATTTGCTATGCTAATAGCAATGTTTCTACTATACCAATAGCATTACCAACATGGCGATGTAAAAACAGTAACAAGGGATATTTGTATGATTAAAAAGAAGTCGGTGATAAGTGTTCTGTTATGTGGTATGTTAATACCCTCCATGTTAGTTGGCTGTAGCACTTCTAGTAGTAGTGAAAGTGCGGGAAAAGTCGAGGTGGAACTAGTACAGTATAAGCCCGAAGCCGTTAGTGCTTTTGAAGAAATGGCTGAAAGATTTAATGCTACTCACGATGACATATACTTGAAAGTATCATCACCAAATGAGGCTATGACTATACTAAAGACTAGGTTTGTCCGTGAGGATTATCCAGATATTATAGGAATAGGCGGAGATATGAACTACTCTAACTTCTTAGACGCAGACCTATTTATGGATATATCCGACTGGGAAGGAATATCTACAGTAAAACAGGCTTACCTAGAAATGGATGAGGAACTTGAGCTAATCCCTAAAGAGGGAACTTATGCAGTGCCTTACGTTGCTAACTGTGCTGGTATACTCTACAACAAGGAAATGTTTGAGGAACACGGTTGGGAAATTCCTACTACATGGGAAGATTTTATAGCACTATGCGAAACTATCCAAAGCGAGGGAATAACCCCTCTATACCTAGGCTTTAAAGATACATGGACTTGTATGGCACCATGGAACGCTTTAGCGGTAGGTCTTACAGATTCTACAGTGTGTAGTGAAGTAAACTCAGGTTTGACAACATTCTCTGATGAGTACGTTGAAACAGCAGAAAAGATTAAAGTTCTATTAGACTATGCAGAGGCTAACCCTTATGCCTACAGCTACAACGATGCTTGTACAGCTTTTGCTCGTGGTCAAGCGGCAATGTACCCTATTGGTAGCTATGCAGTACCACAGATACAATCAGTAAACCCAGATATTCAAATAGATTCTTTTGTATTCCCAGCAAACAGCAATGCAGAAGACAACGTTTTAAACTCCGGTATAGATTTACAATTCTGCGTTATGAAAGAAAATGAAGATAAGAAAGAGGCTATATATGAAGTGTTAAGTTTCTTGTATGAAGACGAAACCATTCAAATATATCTAGATGACCAAAACGCTGTACCTTGTAAAGAGGGCGACTTTGAGTTACCATCTATGTTGGACGGCATGACAGAGTACATCGAGGAGGGCAAAATGGCAGACTTCCAAGACCACCATTACCCTAGCGAAATGAGTGTAGATGCTATGGTTCAAACCTACCTAATGGATGATTCTAGTAACGCTCTTGAAACTTTCCTATCTAAGTTTGATACCGATTGGAAACGTTACAACCGTGATTTAATTGAAAAAGTACAAAAATATAACGAGGGGGCTTAAACATGAACGGTTCAAAGAAAATGTCTAACAAGAGGAAAACGTTCCTTTTGATGTCTATTCCAGTAGCTATACTATTCTTCTTATTCAATACGCTACCTTTAATTACTGGAGCTTTTTATAGCTTTACTAACTATAAAGGTTACGGCACTTACGATTTTGTAGGTCTTAGAAACTATATAGACCTATTTCAAGATAGCAGAGTAGGAAACTCTTACCTATTTACTTTTAAGTATGCTATAGCTGGTACTATATTGATAAACGTTCTTAGTTTGTTGTTGGCTGTAGGTTTAAACAGCAAGATTAGATGTAAAAGTTTCTTAAGAGGTGCTTACTTCTTACCTAACATCCTAGGCGGATTGATAGTAGGTTATATCTTTAGTTTTATATTTACCTATGTAATACCCGCACTAGGCGAAAGCTTAAACATTAGCTTTTTAAAGAATAGTATCCTAGCAAGTTCAAAGTATGCATGGATAGGTGTATTAATAGTCGGAGTTTGGCAAGCGGTTGCCATGAATACTATCATATACATTTCAGGTTTACAAACAGTTCCTACAGATATTTACGAGGCAGGTATGATTGACGGTGCTAACGCATGGCAAGCCTTTTGGAAGTTGACTTTCCCAATGCTAATGCCTTTCGTATCCATCAACCTAGTACTAAGTACTAAGAATATGTTAA